>DXHP01000088.1 GCA_019113305.1 Candidatus Ignatzschineria merdigallinarum
GGAATAGATTGATCAAATACTGCTGTAAACTGCGTTTTTAATACCGGCAATGTTGCGCCTGTCACATCTGCTTTATAGTCATAAACAATGGTCGTTGAACCAGCTTCATTGCCAACGGCATAATTTGGCACACGATGACTTGGTCACTTCAGCGCGATAATTTCTTCTGATAAAGGTTTAAAATCTGCCGGCGCTTCAAATGTGACCGTTGTACCTTCAACCGTCATTGTTTCTGCCAATAAAAGAGATGAAGACAATGCAAACCCCACTAATAATTTTTGAATAAATGCTGTCATAAAATGCCTCAATAATAAATTTTTGTTGCTAATTCGATGATGAATATTGTTGAAAACTTGCTCTAAAACTTTTTCAGAGCTGATTCGTAGCTGGATCGAATCTTTGCAAGCTTTTATCAATCTTGCGCCAGAAATGAGAATAAACTCTTTCTACGATCATCTTTTAACCACGGTTTTGAAAATTAAAAAATCGATCAATCATACTACTAATCCGCGTCTCACGCTGAATATCTGCACTTCACGATCGCTTGTTGTAGAATAAATGAATATTGAAAAGAACTTTAATAAAAACTATCGATTCACTCTTCAAATCATAAGAGGATTTCCCCATGAAAGCAGAAATTATCGTCAGCGGTTCAGAACTTCTTTTAGGACAATCTATTGATACCAATGGGCCTTGGATAGCCCAAAAACTAAGTGAAATTGGTATTGATTGTCACTTTAAATCAACCGTCGGCGATAACCTTCACAACATGGCAGAAACCTTTTCAAAAGCGATCTCACGCGCCGATATCATTCTCTGCACCGGGGGACTTGGCCCAACACAAGACGATATTACGCGTGATGCACTTGCAAAAGCGCTCAATCTACCGCTTGTTTATGATGAAAATTTAGCGGAAGTGATTCGAGAAAAATTCAAAGCTCGTAATCGTACGATGTCTGACAACAATCTCAGACAAGCTTATTATCCGCAAGGAGCAATGATCCTAGAAGCCTTTCCCGGCACAGCGCCCGGCATCTATCTGCCATATCAGGGAAAACATATTTTTCTGATGCCCGGCGTTCCTTCAGAGATGAAAGTGATGATGAATGACGATGTATTGCCACATCTAATGCGATTATTACCAAAGATCGAAAAGGTCTACACCAAAACGCTACGCTGCTGGGGAAAAGGCGAGTCTGATATCTCGACGCTTTTAGCCGATATCAATGATGAACTTGACCATCTCCCTAATCCAAAACTCTCCTTTTTAGCATCTGGCATTGAGGGAATCCAAGTACGGTTTTCGGCAAAAACAGATTCCGAAAGTACGGCAATGGCGTTAATTGAACCCTTTGCTGAGCGTGCAAAAGCAATTCTCGGCAATCTCTATTTCGGTGAAGATCATGCCAGTATGGAAGCAACCGTTGCGAAACTACTCGATCAAAAAACATTAACGCTTGGCTTATATGAATCTTTTAGTGAAGGCATGATTTCAACGCGCTTAAATGATAAAAGTCATACGCAATATTACTTCAAAGGCGCTTGGATTGAGAGCCGAGAACGAGATCTTTCCGTCGAAGCCTATAAAACAAAACTTTACTATATCCAATCATTAAGTCATGCAGATATCGTCATCACCGTTCACGGCGAAGAGATCTCAAAGAATAATCTACAGCTGACGTTATTGCTCCAACATCACGATCAGCTCCATGAGAAAACCATGATTATTCCCTACTTTAATCATCAAGCAGCAGTCAGCTTCTCAGTCATTAATCTACTGAATATGGTTCGCCTCTATCTATTAGGTGCTTTAAATACCGAAGAGGCGATTTCACCCTAAATGAAGTTTTACCCTTTGAGACTTTACGATAAAAATATCATCTCTCCGCCAGCAGAAGCTATTCAAAATAGATGTCCTGCAGTCAAAAGAACAACGAAGTATCATTTGTTTCGGTTTTAAAAACAGCTGTGACAACTGCTGGCACAAGATCCCAAAAAGAATGTAAACATTCAATCCAGCCGCAATTAAGCTTTAAGATAGCTCAATATTCGTGAGCAAGAAGCCAAGATCTAAATAACACAACAACTCTGCTGGCACGAGATCATAATAAGCAAGCAAACATTCGACCCAGCCGCAATTGCGCTTTAAAATAGGCTCCATATTCTTCAAACTTCAATCTTTCATCACACTAAACAACTATAACGAAATTATTATGACTCAAATAACTAAAAAAATTCGCGTCGTTGCCGGCATTATCTGGAACGAAGATCAAACTAAAATCCTCCTTAGTCAACGTAAAAAAGAGCAAGATTTTAGTGGCTTATGGGAGTTTCCCGGCGGTAAAGTAGAAAACGGCGAAGATGATGGTGCGGCATTAATTCGCGAGCTACAAGAAGAGCTTAACATTACCGTGACAGAACAAGAAAAAGCGCTCTCTTTCCAATATGAATATCCAACTAAAACCATTGATTTCGTCATATATGATGTCTTTCAATTCAGTGGAGAACCAAAAGGTGCTGAATCTCAGATGATTGCTTGGGTCGATAAACAGACTATCGGAGAACTTCAATTCCCAGAAGCCAATTATAAAATGCTTGAATATATTACGAAGTTCTCTTAAAACTCTATCAGTAAAATCAGAAATACCGGCATTAAACAAGGATGTAGGCTATAACGACTCATTAAGGTTCATTATGCACAATTATTTCAACTCTCGGATCATTCAAATAAGCGTTATTTTATTAATCCTTATTGCCGGCATTTCGCCTCTAACTTCATCTGCCGAGAATCTTTCTGATCATATTCCTGAAGGTCATTATCTACAAAACTTCATGAAAGTTGATCTTAACCAAGATGGAAAAACAGATTATCTTCTACTCACGAAATCTCGCGCATTAGAAGGGATTGAAGAGAATCAATTTGGACAAGTTGTCGATCGTAATCGCCGGGGAATCATTGTTTTATTAAAGCAAGATCATGGTTATCAAAAAGTCGCTGAAAACCTAACACTTTTTGATTCAGAATTTGAAGATGGCGGTGTCTATTTTGCTCCCGATCTTTGGATCTATGATGATAAAGACAGAATTACGTTTCATTATGGGCATGGTCGATATGGTTATTGGTTTTATACCTTTAGATTACAAGATAATGCCCTAAAACTAATTGGTTTTGAGGCACATAGTAATCGCGGACCAGATCCCCTTTCGATTATCAGCGTTAACTATCTCACCAAACGCCTGAAATATGCACGAAATATCACCGAGAGCCAGTTTAATGAGAAATGGATAGAACAATGGAAAACCATACCAACACTTCCATTATTAGATCTCAATGAAATTTCTACTATTCATGATGCAAAACTGATGAATATTACCCATGGGATTGACCTTAATTTTGAAAATTAAACATGCTTAAAAATAGATATAAAAATGCCGGCATCGCAATGATTACCGGCATTTTTATATCAAATAATTTTTAGATATTTTCTATATATTGTTGTTAT
>DXHP01000089.1 GCA_019113305.1 Candidatus Ignatzschineria merdigallinarum
AACTCATTACTTGACTTAGTCGTATTTGGTCGTGCAGCAGCAAATCGTGCAGCAGAAATCTTAAAACCAAATGCAGATCATAAAGCAATGGATGATCAAAAAGTGATTGATATTTTAGATCGCTTTGACAAAATTCGTCATGCTGATGGAAACATCTCAACTGCGGATCTTCGCGATAAAATGCAACGTGCGATGCAGGAAGATGTGGCTGTATTCCGTATGCAAGAAACACTTGAAGATGGTGTTAGACGTGTTGATGAAGCATTTGGCTTATTCAATGATATTAAAGTTCATGATAGAAGCTTAATCTGGAACTCAGATTTAGTAGAAACACTTGAGCTTTCAAACCTTTTAGTTTGTGCAGTTGCAACAGTTAAATCAGCTGTAAACCGTACGGAATCTCGTGGTGCGCATGCTCGTGAAGATTATCCAAATCGTGATGACGTGAATTGGATGAAACACACATTTGCATGGATTGATGAGAATGGCGATGTGGAAATTGATTATCGTCCTGTTCATACATACACACTGACAGACGAAGTTGCGTATATCGAACCTAAAGAACGTACTTACTAATTGATCATTTTCAAACTAGTAAGAAAGGTTAAAGGAAAAGGAAAATATTATGGCTGAATTTAAATTACCCGCAAATTCGGTTGTTAAAGAAGGTAAGTTCTTTAAAAACGAAAATGCGACAAACAAACGAGTATTTAAAGTTTATCGTTGGAATCCAGATACTGGTGAAAACCCACGTTATGATCGTTATGAAGTCGATTTAGATGCATGTGGTCCAATGATTCTTGATGCGTTATTACTCATCAAAAATACGATGGATCCAACATTAACACTTCGCCGTTCATGTCGTGAAGGGGTTTGTGGTTCATGTGCAATGAATATCGATGGAACAAACACACTTGCATGTACAAAAGCAATTAGCTCAGTTGCTGCTGGTGAAGTGTCTATCAATCCATTACCACATATGCACGTAATCAAAGACTTAGTGCCGGACTTGACGCATTTCTATGCGCAGTACGCATCAATCAAACCATGGTTACAAACCGATACGGCAACACCACCACGCGAGCGTTTACAATCTATTGAAGAACGCCGTAAATTGGATGGTTACTATGAATGTATTCTTTGTGCATCATGCTCAACATCATGCCCAAGCTACTGGTGGAATGCTGATAAATACTTAGGTCCTGCAGTATTACTTCAAGCGTATCGTTTCATTTCAGATACGCGTGATGAGTACACTGGTGACCGTTTAGATGCGTTAGAAGATCCGTTTAAACTCTACCGCTGTCATACGATCATGAACTGTACTAATACTTGTCCGAAAGGTTTGAACCCTGCAAAAGCAATCGCAGAGATCAAAAAATTGATGGTAGCAAGACACTAATTATTTAAGTATCGTTGATTTGCAACGAATTTAGATGAAAATGAAGAGCTAGTTTTTACTAGCTCTTTTTTTATGGGTTGAAGTTTAATATGCATATGATTGCGATAGATGATGAGCTGTTTTAGGGTATATGACGATGATAGGATATCGTCATTTTGATTTCAGAATCTTACCCTTGCAGTATCAATTTTAAAAAGCTTTATCAGGGTTATTCAAAACCGATCGGATTATAAAGCTCATGATTCAAAGGTCTGCTATCTGAAAATTCTGAATCAGAGAAGTTTTTTTGCAAAATCGTTTATGACAAAAATGACTTAAAAGTATTTATAATCGATGATTTATCGTGAATACTTGGAATCATTAATACTTATTCTTAGTGAACCTCGTTCTCTTAGTCATGTTGAGGATGACTTGCATGATAGAGTTACCAAAAAAATAGCATTCTCGATGTTATGAGAATGCTATTTTGTCTTCTTATTATTTCTCTTTATTGTGTTTTATAATTGATCGCAGAGAGCTCGCGATTACGATTTCACATCAATCACACGATTTTGAATATCGCGCATTTCAATATTGGTAAATGGCATGCTCCAACCCTCTTTTTGAGCACAGCGTAGACATGCTTCTTGGAGTAAACGTCCGGATTGGAAATAGTAAGCCGCAGAGGAACCTTTCATCGAAACAATGACCGTATAGACTAATGACATTCCTTCATTAATTTTGCGGAATTCAACGCTGAGTGAATTATATTGATCATGAAGCGGCGTATTTGAAAGGAATTCAATAATATAATCTTTCAGTTTTGTAAATACTTCATCCACTGGCGTGTCAAAATGTTTATAGGAGAGACCGAAATCAGCGACTGCGTAATAACCGTAAGAAAGATTCGTGGGCGCGCCGGCGATGAAATCCGCGGTAGGATAGATAATGGTACTATTGAATGAGTTAAGGTAAACCGATTCAGGGGTTTGGCGTTTCACTTCACCAAATGTCCCGCTAGGAAGAATGAAACTCTCGCCAACTTTTGCCGGGAACCAAATCTCATCATTATTAAGAGGGCGAGATACTAAGGTTGCAAGTTCTGGTAACATCAAGCGAATACGACCATTATCAAGCGCTGGATTGTATAACGTTGCGCTATATAAGGTGATACGTTCAATTAACCATGGAACACCGCGATATATGACACGCTCGCCTTGTCTTGCTGAACCTAAGTTTAAGAATAGACGAATTTCTGAGAAGTACTTGGGAACATAGTTTCTAAAAGCAAAAATTAGCGCTAATAGAATCAAGATTGCTATTCCAAAGAGTACCATATCTCCCATTGAGTGCAGTACGATTAGAAATGCAATCACAGAGGCAATAATTGAAATTACTCGATAGAGTAATACAAAAAGACGACCTCGTAGGTTCACTTTTTGTTGACCATGACTCTTATTTTGATGGCGTTGAACAAAGAAATCGAGTAGTTTGGTTAAGAGATAAAGCACCAAAATAAAGGTCGCGAAAGAAGTGAGAAGAATTAATCCCCGACCTTTGACGAAGTCAAAAATCCCATCTTTCAGCGATTCTAAGAACGATTTATCTGTAACCATTGCTTCGAGCAGATTATTATAATGATCACGATTACGTTTAAGATCTTTTAAGAAGGATGTCCAGTTGGCATCCATTGCTTCTAGCTTTTTAACGATGGTAGGATCTAAGTTTTCTCGTGGGATCTCTTTTAAGTAAGTTAATCCTTGTTCTAAACTCGCAATTTTTTCATTGGTCAGTGTGAGTTCACGATTGATCTCTTCTTTTTCTCGGGTTGCTTTTGTTAAACGTTGAATTTCAGAAAAGACAGGTTGCACGATTTGGAGTAACTCTGCTTGCCAATCGTAAGTAATATCCTCGTTATTATCAGTTTTTGTGAGGAAGTTAATATCCACGCCGCCGAGGGCATATTTCTCAAACTCCGTTCGTGATTGTGTTAAACGTGCTTGCAGTTGATTAATCTTTTCTTCGATCTCAGATTTTGTTTCTTTGGTGACCGCTTCATTTAATTCAATTTTGAGAGCGGCAATTTTATTTTGAGTATCGATAATGGATATTTCTGTAGACTCAAGTACTTCACAGCACTCTATTGTTGGTGCTGAAGCTTGAGCTGGATTTGTTTGGGCTGCGACAAATATTGTCGTCAATGAGAGAATAAAGACGCTTAAAAGCGTTCGAAAAGTCATGGTTTTATTAATCATAAGCTCTCTAGGTTGTAAATTGTATTTATACAAAGACATTTAATGGTAGCAAATATAGAGCTTAAAATCATGAGGATAGGGAATAAAATTGATAGATAGTTGTAATAAAATGATGGTTTATAAGATCTATAAAAAGTATTCTTTGCAAAATAAGATCATTAACAAGTTGTAATGATTGATCTATTAAAGAATACTTTTTTATGAAATTTTACGAAAGTCGGCGATGAAGAGAAACATATCGATTGTTGTTTTTGCGTAAAATTTGATCTACTTTAAATTACGAAGCATATTGCTATAGATCCATTTTCTCTAAAGCATAAGCGATTGCATTAACTGCTTGGCGCATTTCCAGCTCGCTAATAGCACCGATTGAACCGACGCGGAAAGTTTCTACTTCCGTGAGTTTTCCTGGATAGAGCATAAAGCCTTCTTTTTTTGCAACATCATAGAGTGTTTTGAATTCATATTGTGCTGAATTAGGTGCTAAGAATGTAATAATAATCGCCGAGAGATCTTCTTCATTTAAAAAGGGTTCAATCCCCAGTGCTTTCATGCCTTTAAGAAGTACTTGAGAGTTTTGTTGATAGCGTGCTAAACGTGCAGGTTGTCCGCCTTCTTCAAAAAATTGCAAGATCGCTTCATAAAGAGCAACTACCACATGAGTTGGCGGCGTAAAACGCCATTGTCCTGTTTTTTCCATATAGTGATATTGATCGTAGAGATCGAGGGAGATAGAAGGACTATTATTCACGCAAGATTCGATGATTGCTTGACGAAGGAAGACAAATCCCATGCCGGGAACGCCTTCTAAACATTTGCCACTTGCGGCGATGAGCGCATCAAATTGTAATGAAGTTACTTCAATGGGATAAGCGCCAAATGAGCTCATGGCATCGATGATTAGGCCAACGCCAGCTTCTCGGCAAAGATCACTGATTTCTTGCAGGGGATTGATAATTCCTGTACCGGTTTCGCAATGAATCAGACCAATATGGGTAATATTGGGATTTTCATTCAGTGCTTTTTTAACAAACTCAACATTGACTTTCTCAGATTCTGAAAAAGATAATGTTGTTGTTTCTCTGCCAAGCTTTTGGCTAATCGTTGCCATTCTTTTGCAATAAGCACCATTATCTAATACTAAAAGATGTCCATTTTTCGGAACAACTGTTCCAATCGCGGCTTCTACCGAAAAGGTTCCGCTGCCTTGCATTGGAATAACGGTATAGTTGCCATCATTTTTAATAATCTTGAGCAGAGATTGGCGAAGATTGGCAGTGATCTGTTTAAAATCTTCATCCCATGAGCCCCAATCATTGAGCATCGCCAGTTTCGTGCGAAGTGTTGTAGTGAGGGGACCTGGGGTTAAAAGAATTTTATCGCGGCTCATGAGAGGCTCCTTTATTTAAATAGTTTATATTTGGTTTTATTGGATTGCATTGGGGATAGTAAGAAGAGCATCGCTTTTTATGCGGCTCTCCAGCGCTGGGTTCTGTGTAGAATAATTTTTTCTAATAGTGCAAAAAAGAGGAGTGCAGCAGTAGATAATGCTGTAATAATGACCGCCATTGCTGTTGCACCGCCGACATCGCCGGCATCATCGAGATTTAAAATCGCAACGGCAGCAAGCTCCGTTTCTGGGGAGTAGATGAAAATCACCGCTGAAATGGTCGTCATGGCATTGATAAAGAGATATCTCGCAACATCAATTAATGTAGGAAGAGAGATCGGTAATGTGACAGTCCAAAGAGTTCTTAAAATCGGTGTTTTTAGCGAATAAGCAACTGATTCAAATTCATTATCAAT
The DNA here is from genome assembly GCA_019113305.1 of Candidatus Ignatzschineria merdigallinarum. Classification (GTDB taxonomy): domain Bacteria; phylum Pseudomonadota; class Gammaproteobacteria; order Cardiobacteriales; family Wohlfahrtiimonadaceae; genus Ignatzschineria; species Ignatzschineria merdigallinarum. The sequence goes on from DXHP01000089.1 coordinate 5,443, forward strand.
ACTTTTTAAGGCACTGCTGGTGGAAATAAAACTGGTACTAAAGAAGTGGATAATCGTACAGATCACTAGAATGCTCATCGTATGATAAAGCCCATTGAGTGGATTTTCCGGCATATTAAAAAAGAGAATATAACCAATTCCTAGCACCAATCCCGGGATTGCCATTGGTAGCATTGCAAAGAGGCGTAATAGCGCTTTAATTCTGGGGAAACCTGCGGTTTTTTCAATGAGCCATGCGGCGATAAAGATGATGATAATCCCAAATATTGCCGTAAAGCTTGCCAAGGTTAAGGTGTTAATGATGGTATGAAATAGATCAGATTCTACTAAGATCGAGTGATAATTAATCAAGCTTAAACTTAAGTTGTAAGGCCAGAAACTCACAAAAGAGGCATAGATTGGCATCATTAACATTGCGAGCATGAGCAAGCTAATGAGGCTACAAAATCCGAACATGAGCAGATCAAAGCGTGTGGATTTTTTAGGTACTAGTACAACAGATTTGGAGGTTAGTGTTGCGGCATGTTTCTTACGAATAAGAAGATCAATCGAGAAAGTGAAAAGTGCCGGCAATAAGAGTAGTAATGCAACCAAAGCTCCTTGCTGGAAATCTTGTTGCCCAATCATCAAGCGGAAAACATCTGTTGCCAGAACATCAAAGTTACCGCCGACAATTTTGGGAATTCCAAAGTCTGTAATCGTGAGTGTAAAAGCGACCATCGCCGCAGAAATAATTCCATACTTACAGCCTGGCAGCGTGATGGTGAAGAATTTACGTGCTTTAGAGGTTCCCATTGTGTCTGCCGCTTCATAAAGACGCGCATCGGCAATAGTTAAGGTGGTAGTGAGAATCATTAAAACATGGGGAAAGATGGCAAACAGTTCGGCAAGGACAATGCCGGACATTCCATAAATAGATTCAAAGCCTAAAAATTGCCAAAATTTAAGAGCAATGCCTTGATTTCCAAACCAATAGATCAATGAGATTGCAGATAGTAGAGATGGCGCTAATAGCGGAATCAGTGAGATTGCGCGGTTCATCCCTTTAAATGGCATGCAACTGCGAGTTAAACCGTATGCAAAAATGAAGGCGATCGGAATAATAATGAGGGTGACCAGAAGAGCCACAGAGAGGCTGTTTTTGAGGCTATTGAGCAGAGAGGGTTGTTGAAAATAAGCCATTAAACGGTGAACTACACTGCTATCAGCAAATGCAGGATCAACGATGAAGATGTTTTCAAAAACGGTTGCTAATGGTGCAACTAAAAAGAGGATAAAAAAGAGCGTGGTTAATAGCATTAGCGTTGCCACAATCATTTTATTGGGGGTTATTCTAGTATGTAAAGCGATCCTCATAAGATTATGCGCTCCTAAAGATATTTATTTTTGATTCAGGGAAACGTACGTTCAACGATTTGCCGATGGCAATCTGATACTTTAAATTATCCTGTAGAGAGAAGAGCAGAGTCAGTGGCGTTCGATTTTGCGGTGTGTGGAATGTTGCTAAAGTATGGCTACCTAAAAACTCTAAGTTTTCGATAGTGCCGGAAAAAGCACTTGATTGAGACGATCCATTAGAGTCGATGATTTCATAATCTTCAGGACGAATGTAGGCTGTGACACAGGTTCCTTGTGAGAGATCATCGGCATTGAGTAATGTGACTTCCTGTTGTCCAAATTGAAATTGTTGATTGCCTAAACTCATGCCAGTTACTTGATTCACTCGACCGACAAAGTTGGCCACAAATGGCGAAATAGGATGCGTATAAATTTCATAAGGTGTGCCGACTTGCTCAATTTTTCCATGATTCATGACAACAATTCGATCAGCAATTGAGAGCGCTTCCTCTTGATCGTGTGTCACCATAATGGTAGTGATTCCTAATTTTTTCTGTAAGGAGCAGATCTCTTGGCGCAAATGTGTTCTTACGGTGGCATCTAATGCCGAAAGCGGTTCATCTAAGAGCAATAAGTTCGGCGAAGTTGCTAGTGCGCGTGCAAGCGCAATACGCTGTTGTTGACCGCCGGAGAGCTGTGCGGGATATTTCTGTTCGCTGCCTTGTAAGCCAACGGTTTCTAAAAGTTCGGTGACGCGTGCTTTAATTGTTTTTTTAGAGACTTTGAGATTGACTAGACCATAGGCGATATTGTCGTAGATCGTAAGATTAGGGAATAGCGCATAGGATTGAAAGACAATGCCGTAATCTCGCTTTTCGATGGGAGCGTGACTAATGTCACGCCCATCTTGATGAATGGTTCCTGCTGTTTGTGTTTCTAAGCCGGCAATAATGCGAAGGAGTGTTGTTTTACCGCAACCTGATGGCCCTAAAAAGCAGATTAGCTCTCCTTTTTGGAGGGATAAATCAATATTTTTTAAGGCGGTGAAATCGCCAAACTGCTTCTGAATACCACTTAGATGTAAGTAGGATTTATTCATCATTTTTCCTTTTAAATCTCTATTTCTTCTATTGATCAAACGATTGATCTTGTCACTTATTTTGCTTCCGATTTATTCGCGTAACGGCTATTCCATTTTTCAAGAATCTCACCACGATCTAAAGCAGCTTGATCAAAGTCGATCTCCACAAGACGAGCCTCATAATCATCAGGAATGTTTTCTAAGCGAGGGGCAACATTGGGTTCGCCGGTAATCGCAAAGTTTTTGGCATAGAGTTTCATCGCTTCTGTGCTAGATGCCCAATCAGCTAGTTTTTGTGCCGCTTCAAGATTATCGGTGCCTTCCATGATGGCAAATGCTTCTACATCCCATCCCAACCCTTCTTGTGGGAAAACAAGATTAATCGGTGCGCCACGTTTTTTATTAGAATGCCCACGATATTCAAAAGAAATACCGATTGGATATTCGCCAGTTGCCGCCATATTGCATGGTTTTGAACCAGAATGAGTATATTGCGCAACATTTTCATGAAGTCCATCCATATATTCCCAAGTCTGTTCTTCGCCAAACATACTCATCCAACCAATGACATTGAGATAACCAGTGCCGGAAGAACTTGGATTTGGCATGACAATTTGATCTTTGTAGATAGGATTTAATAGGTCATTCCATGTTTTTGGTTCTGGAAGATTTTTCTTGGCAGCTTCTTGCGTGTTAAAGCAGATCACAGCGCCAGTGACATCTAATCCCCACCATCTTGGTGGTTCTTGCTGGTCTCTAAATTTAGGATCAATCTTGGCAAGGTTTGCCGGCGCGTAGGGTTTTAACAAACCTTCCGTATTTAAAGATCCTAATCCAGTAATGGCAACGCCCCAGATAACATCTGCTTGAGGATTATTTTTTTCTGCGAGAAGCTTTGCTGCGATAACGCCGGTTGAATCTCGAACGATACGCAGATCAATCTCAGGATGAACTTTATTAAATTCACGTTGATACTCTTTTAGTTGATCAACTTCAAATGCCGTATAGACCGTTAAAGTTTCTTTAGCAGCTTGTGCTGTTGATAATCCAAGAGACATTAAAAGCGCCAAAGATAAAGCCTGTTTCTTACCAAGTTTCATACAAATCCTCATCAAGTTGTGTGGGAAGATGTGTGAAGTATAGAAAGCCTATATGACGGTTTTATGACAATTAGAAATAAAATCGTATTTAAAAGTCTGAAGATAGATTTAATGTAATTAAGAGATCTATTTTAGCTACTCTTCATGTTGTATTTGATGTGATATGTGCAAGATTCAATATTGGCGGAAGTGTAAGACGTGATAAATAAAGTCATTTTGAATAATTCTGAGCGGTGAGATGGGAAGTTTTATAGCGATATTCACAAGATAGTGGGAATAAAATTGATCTTTATTCGATGACTGATGGAAATTATGCAATATATAAAAATCTCCGATAGATCATGGCATAATAGACAACATTAAATCAGAATTAAGCCTGTAGAAAGAATTAAACAGATGAAGGCAGAGTGCTTTCTTAATTTTGATATTATCCAAGTTGTATATCTATCGAAAAACCTTTAATTTGGGTAAAGTTTAAAACAAGATATGTAACGCATTAATCAATTTGGAGTAAGGAATACTATAACCATGATGACAAAAGAAAAAGTTCAAGAGTTGATTCAAGCAGGCTTAAAATGTGATTTCATCGAGATTAAAGGTGAAGATGGCGTGCACTTTGAAGGCATCGTAGTAAGCCCTGAATTTGAAGGAATCTCAATGTTGAAACAGCATAAAATGGTGTATGCAACATTAGGAGATCGTCTTGAAACAGAAGAGATTCATGCGTTAGCACTTAAAACATATACACCAGCAGAATGGAGTAAATAATGAGTGATAAAGAACGCCTTCTCGTTGAGGGAAATGGTCCTCTGAAAGGGACCGTTCGTGCAAGTGGTGCTAAAAATGCGGTTCTGCCAATTTTAGCGGCAACGATTTTAGCAACAGAACCTGTCACCTTGCATAATGTGCCTAAGTTGCAAGATGTGATTGTGCTCTCCAAAATCTTGGAAGATCTTGGAGCAACGGTTCATTATCAGAATAATACGTTAGTGGTTGATCCAAGAGGCATCAATAAAACACGTGCAAATCATGATCTCGTCAGTCAAATGCGTGCTTCAATTTTAGTACTGGGTCCAATTTTAGCGAAGTTTGGTCATGCGGAAGTATCCCTTCCTGGTGGTTGTCCAATTGGTAGTCGTCCAGTTGATCAGCATCTACTAGGTATGGAAGCGCTGGGTGCTGAGATTAATATTGAGCATGGTTATGTGAAAGCAAATGCAGCAGAAGGTCGCTTGCAAGGTGTTCATCATGCATTTGATGTGATTACTGTGACGGGCGTTGAGAATGTGTTAATGGCTGCAGTATTGGCTGAAGGCGTAACGGTTCTTGAGAATTGTGCAAAAGAACCTGAAGTGGATGACCTTGCAAACATGCTCAATATGCTTGGGGCAAAAATCGAAGGTATTGGTACGAGTCGTCTAACAATTACCGGCGTTACAGCGCTATCTGGTGGCGAATATACCGTAATGCCGGATCGTATTGAGATTGGTACTTACATGGTTGCCGCGGCAATGACGTTTGGTGATATTACGATCGAAGATTGTATTCCTGAGCATGTTGATTCTGTCACTTTTGCCTTGAAACAAGCAGGCGTTAATGTGGATGTCACAGATTATTCGATTCGTGTTTATAAAGGTGAGTCTACGTTAAAAGCACTTCGTCTCAAAACAGCGCCATATCCTTTACTTGCGACAGATATGCAAGCGCAATTTATGGCAATGGCGGCAATTTCTGAAGGAACCTCTTCGATTACTGAAACTATTTTTGAAAATCGTTTCATGCATGCCAATGAATTGGCGCGTATGGGCGCGAGTATCAAAGTAGATAACCGTTTAGCATTGATTGATGGGGTAGATAAGCTTTCTGGTGCTGATGTGACAGCAACAGACCTTCGTGCTTCTGCGGCACTGATTTTAGCAGGGCTTGTAGCAGAAGGTACAACGGTGATTGGGGCATTGCATCACTTAGATCGTGGTTATGAAAATATTGAAGAGAAGCTCACAAACTTGGGTGCTAAGATTAAACGTATTACGTTAGATTAAGTTTTGAGTGTTCCTAAAGAGCATTCAAGATCTTCACGATAAAAGACCATTCATTGATTTGATGGTCTTTTTTTATTTCCGAAGGTTGTTATATATAGTGAGTTTTTAAGTGAGTGATGAAGACTTTTTAAAACTGATGTGCGGCTGAGGAGAATGTTTGCATGCTTTTGCTGATCTCGTACCAGCAGTTGTTGCAGCTATTTTTAAACCGAAATGACTATAGTTTTAAATGACTCAGTCGAAATATTGTTGCAATTGATGCGTGGTAGAGAATATGTTTACATAATTGTATTAATTTCGTGCCAGAAACTGTTTATTGTTAAGATTCTGAAATCGA
>DXHP01000090.1 GCA_019113305.1 Candidatus Ignatzschineria merdigallinarum
CCTTCAACGGGGGGAAGCCCAGGGAAAATGCATCTTTATTTAGGATTATGCGATCTACATAATGCTGGTGGTTTTTATGGTTTGGAAGAAGAGTCGGAGGATATCGAAGCATTTGTTGTGAGCCGGCAGGAAGCATTTGACTTCTTGGACAAAGGGTTGCTTGACAATGGGTTTACTTTGATTGCAATGCTCTGGTTTCAGTTGCATTATCAAGAGTACTTAGGTCGAGATATTATGGATTTTATTTAAATATTTGGTTTTGTATGAGAGATGTTAGAAGGTAAGTTTCTTGGGATTATGTTATAAGGTAATTCTGTATAGATCAGGTCAGGGAGAAGCTTTATGTTATTACACATTCATCCAGAGAGTCCTCAATCTCGATTAATTGCGCAAGTCGTATCGATTTTTCAAAAAGAGGGAGTAGTTGTTTACCCAACAGACTCAAGTTATGCGATTGGTTGTATGCTAGGAAATCAGAAAGGAATGGATCGAATTTTAAAGATTCGCCAAGATAGTCCCAAAGACCATTATTTCTCTTTGATTTGTCAGGATTTGTCGTCGCTATCTCACTATGCGTTAGTGGATAATCCGCAATATCGATTGTTAAAAGCCATTTTGCCGGGCGCTTATACTTTAATCCTCAAAGGAACTCGTGAAGTTCCTAAGAAACTTTTAATGCCGAAGAGAAATACAGTAGGACTTCGTGTTCCGAATCATGTTATAATCCAAGCTGTTTTAGCAGAGCTCGGGGCTCCGATCCTCTCAACAACGTTAAAAGTACCTGGTTATGAAGCATACGAGCTCAATGATGCCTCAATAATCGACGATGTGATTGGTAATCATGTCGACGCTATTATAGATGGCGGTGCTTGTAGCATGGAGCCAACGACAGTGATAGATTTGAGCAATGGTGCTCCAGAAATATTGCGAAAGGGGCAAGGCTCCACCACATTATTTGAATAAAAGTGGTACCAATATCTAAATATTGGTGTATAATGCTTTGCTTAGAATAAATCTGGGTAAGATGGTTATTACATTAGAAGGTTTAACGACATGAATATTATTAAACAATTAGAGCAAGAAGCGATGCAAGGTAAAGAGCTTCCTGCTTTTAACCCTGGCGATACAATCATCGTAAACGTAAGGGTTAAAGAAGGCGATCGCGAGCGTATTCAAGCATTTGAAGGCGTTGTAATCGCAATTAAAAACCGTGGTTTAGGTTCGTCATTCATCGTAAGACGTATTTCACACGGTGTTGGTATGGAACGTACATTCCAAACATACAGCCCACTTATCGCAAGCATCGACGTTAAACGTCGTGGTAGTGTTCGTCGTTCGAAACTCTACTACTTACGTGAACTTTCAGGTCGTGCAGCAAGAATCAAAGAAAAATTACCAGCACGCAAAACTGCGAAAACTGCATAATTTTTCGAGATTGCTCGATACAGAACAAGGCCTTGGTGAATATTCATCAAGGCTTTTTTCTTATTAAGAATTGTTTTTTGATATTAAGACCTCATATTAGAGGATTGAATAGTTGTTTAATGTGAGTAGGGCAGAAGGAGTTCTCATGTTTAAAAGAATGGTTTTATGGGCAATGATGAACATGGCAGTCATTGCCGTGATCACGATTATTTTAAAAATTACAGGGTTAGATACAGCGATATCAGGTGGTCGCGGATTGTTACCAATGCTTTTAGCTTGTGCGGTTGTTGGTTTTGCCGGCTCAATTATTTCATTGTTAATGTCAAAAAGTATGGTGAAACGCTCAATGGGTGTTCATATTATTGAAACGCCACAAAATGAATTTGAAGCGTGGTATGTGAATGTGGTTCGTAGACAAGCGGAAGCGGTAGGAGTAAAAATACCTGAGATTGGTATTTTTGAATCTCCGGAGCCTAATGCATTTGCCACTGGCGCAAGTCGTAATAATTCGTTAGTAGCGATAAGTACCGGTTTAACACAAGTCATGAATAAAGATGAGATTGAAGCTGTGATCGGGCATGAAATGGCGCATGTTGCGAATGGTGATATGGTTACGATGGCCTTGCTTCAAGGGGTCTTGAATACATTTGTGGTATTTTTCTCGCGCATCATCGCACAAGCGATCGCTTCAAGAGGTAATTCAGATAGTGAAGCGACCAGTTCGGGTGTTTATTTTATTACGACGATGATTCTCCAAGTGGTCTTTGGTTTCTTAGCACAGATTATTGCGAGTTGGTTTAGTCGTTATCGAGAATATCGTGCAGATGAAGGGGGCGCTCGTTTGACATCTAATCGTCAAATGGCGAATGCATTAGATGCGCTTCGTCGTCGACCTGAAATGAATCAGGACTTACCGGGTGAATTTGCGGCATTTGGTTTTACGGGATCTTTAAGAGATCTATTTAGTACACATCCTCCTTTAGAAAAACGTATTGAAGCATTGTTAGCCGCAGAAGGACGTAATGGTGAATCATTGCGTTGATTGATTGGGTTAATGGGATTAAAGAAAAACCTAGTTCTTATGGAGCTAGGTTTTTTTATATCTAGAATATGAAGATTAAAAGCCAGAAGATAGGGATTAGCAGAGAGTTTCTGCAACTATTAAAATGATTTAAATAAAGCTAGTTAAGAGCGCCGCGGATTTGAGTAATCCCGGTAAGAAATGTTCTTTAATTTCAGGAATACTCTTTTTTAAAATATGCGTGCTAATACTAATTGAAGCAATGACTTTCCCACCACGATCAAATACTGGAACAGCAATCGAGCAGAGACCGATTTCAAGTTCTTGGTCGATAATCGCATATCCTTGTGCTTTGACTTTTTTGAACTCATTGAGCAAAGGTGCTACTTCATAGATTGTTTTATCTGTGTAAGGAATGAGTTGAGAGTGGGCGAGAATTTCACGTTGTCTCTCTTCTGATTCTGCTGCTAATAATACTCGCCCCATTGAAGAGCAATATGCTGGTAAATGGGTGCCAATGGTGAAAGTATTCGACATGATGCGCTGGGTAATTTCTGAAGAACGCGCGATATAGATTACTTCATTTTGAACTAGAACCGCCATTGTTGCAGTTTCATTGAGTTCGCGAGTAATATTTTCTAATATTGGCTGCGCAGTGCTCGAGAGCGTTTGAGAGTTAATGTAGCTATGCGCAATCATTAAAACTTTAGGCGATAGTTCATAGTAACGATCATCTTGAATGACGTAGCCTAATTCTGCGAGCGTAAATAGACCTCGACGAACGGTTGCGCGAGGAAAGCCTGTTTCTTTGGCGATATCTGAGATTGTTTGGGCGCGTTTACTATTGGAAAGGACTTCAAAAATGATTAATCCTCTCGCAAAAGAGCTCAAAAAATCAGAGTTATCTGCATGTTTTTCTAAGATCGGTGTGATCTCTTCAATGAGGTTTTTTTGCATAAATCCCTTCAATTAGCGAACAAAATAAGGACTGATAAATAGTATATGCGAAAGCGATCTGTTTTTATAGCGATAACATGTTGAAGAGATATTCGATCAACTTAAATAAATGTTGTCAAAATTCCTGCGGATCTTAGTAGTGTTGGTAGGAATTTGTCAACTAAGATATGCGCCTCATTACGAATAGCATGTGTGCTGACATTAATTGCCGCAATGACGTTGCCTGACTTATCAAATATCGGGACGGCAATAGAGCAGAGACCTAACTCTAATTCTTGATCAATAATAGCATATCCCTGGTCTTTAACTTTTTTGAGTTCTGTTAATAAAGCATCGATTTCATAAATAGTGAATCGAGTATGCATTTTAAGAGAGGATTGATTTAAGATTTCGATCTGTTTGTCTAAAGGTTCTGCCGCTAGCAAAACTCTTCCCATAGATGTGCAGTAAGCCGGTAAATGGCTACCAATTGTCAATGTATTTGACATGATTCGTTGCGTATTTTCTGAAGATCTTGCGATATAGATGATCTCATTTTGAACTAAGACTGCCATTGAAGAAGCTTCATCTAATTCTTTGGTAATGCCTTCGAGTATTGGTTGTGCGGCATTAGGTAATGTTTGAGAGGTGATATAACTATGCGCTAACGTGAGAACCTTCGAAGTGAGCTCATAATAACGATCATCCTGACTAATGAATCCTAATTTTAATAAAGTGTAGAGTCCTCGGCGAACACTCGCTCGGGGAAATCCTGTAATTTTTGAAATATCAGAAATGGTCTGAGCCTTTTTACTCATCGATAAGACTTGGAAGATAACTAGTCCTCTCGCAAAGGCGCTGATGAAATCAGGATCTTCAGCATATTGTTCTAAAAGTGGCGTAGTTTCATCTATAAAGTCTTTTTGCATCTGTAATAAACTTACCCGAATAAGAGAATGGAAGAGATAAGATAAAAATTGACAAAATTTTCAACATTATAAGCGAAAAAAGGATGGTTTGCTCAAGGATTTATATTTTTAAGATCTGAAAAAGTTTGACATTAAATTGTGGCTATGAGATTAATAATGTTGTGGGCGATATATGAATATATAGTTCGACAGACGAACAAAAAAGATTAAGTTAATCGCTTCAAAAAAATTGCAGATAAAGAATCTAAGCGATAATTTGATACTAGATAAATTGTTTGACGATCGATTCGATAATAAATGGGTGGAGTAAATATGAATCAATGTGGGCTTTTTAATGGGAAAATCCATTATGAATTTTATTCTAAAGAAGGAGTGCGAGATCTTGTGGTATTTGTGCATCCTTTAGGAATGAATCGTGATGTTTGGCAGAAAAGCGTTGACGCATTAGAGGATCAATATGCCGTGTTAGTTATTGATTTACCGGGACATGGAAAATCAAGTACCGTTAACAATAATGAAACGTGGTCAATTTCATCATTGGCTCAGATGATTCAGGAATTAATTGTTACTTTGGGCTATGACAAGATGCATTATGTGGGAACTTCAATTGGTGGTGCTATTGGGCAAGAGTTATTATTATCATCGCCAGCATTATTGCAAAGTGCGATGGTGACGAATACTAGCCATCAAATAGGAACAGTTGCCTCTTGGGCTGAGCGTGCACAGAATGTTCGTCAGCAAGGATTAGAATCGATGGCTGCAGGAATTGTTCCGCGTTGGTTTGGATCTCATTATTTAAGTGAAAATATGGCAGATGTAGCGCAATGGCAACAGAACTTAGAGAAAACAGATGATGAAGGCTATGCTGTTTTATGTGAAGCATTAGGCGGTTGGTCAGCTACAGATCGATTATCAGGGCGAAATATGAGTATCCCAGCATTAGCTGTTGCCGGCAGCGAAGATCCTGCAATGCCGCTCGAGAATATGCAGCAGCTAGCATCTTTAATGCAGGTGCCCTTAGAAGTATTGCCTATTGGGCATGTACCATCAGTAGAGGATCCTGAAGGTTTTAATCAGTTGTTATTACAATGGTTGGGTGATAATCAATAAAACCAGCATCAAGTGATTATTAACATGGTACTGATTTATTAGAAGATCCTTTTCAGCGAATAAAGTAAAAAATAAAGAAGCGATTGAGAAAAGGATTCTGAAACCAGAATGAGGAGGAAAATAGTGAGTATCTCATTATTAAATGATCGTATTACCAAGATTGAAACATTGATTGTGGATCTACCAACGATTAGAGGACATCAGCTTTCAATGACAACGATGACGGTGCAGAGTTCAGTTATCGTGAAAATATATACAGAAAGTGGTGTTGTAGGGTTGGGCGAATGCGCAACAATCGGTGGTTTGAGTTATGGATCTGAAAGTCCTGAGAGTATGAAACTCACGATTGATCTATATATTGCGCCATTATTAATAGGACAATCAGTCGTCTCAATTCGAGCTCTATCGCTGATTATTTCTCAAAATATTCGTGGTAATTACTTTGCAAAAAATGCGATAGAAACAGCATTATTTGATATTCAAGGCAAGATTTTAAACGTCCCGATATCAACATTGCTCGGCGGAAAAGTGACAGACAAGTTATCAGTACTGTGGGTACTTGCAAGTGGTGATACGAAGAAAGATATTAGCGAAGCAAAAGAGATGATTGCTCAAGGCCGACATAAGAATTTTAAACTCAAAATTGGTCGCCGTCCTGTGAAAGAGGATGTTGCGCATGTGATCGCGATTAAAGAGGCTTTAGGCGATGAGAGTATGGTGACTGTCGATGTGAATCAGGCTTGGACTGAAGCGGAGGCAATTATTGGAATGCAGTTATTACAAGATGCTGGCATTGATCTTGTTGAGCAGCCTTTACCGCAACATCAGATAGAAGCTCAAGCTAGATTAAGTCAAAGATTTAATATTCCTATTCTTGCTGACGAGTCTGTAGGACTCTCATTTGAAGGATTTAATATTGCGAAGATAGCAGGCGCCAGGGCGTTTGCTTTAAAGACCGCAAAATCAGGCGGTATGTTAGGCGTTTTAGAATTGGCAAATATTGCTAAAGCTTCGGGTATTGGTCTATATGGCGGCACAATGTTAGAAGGTTCGATTGCAACGAGTGCCGCGGTTCAAGCGTATTCAACATTACCAGCACTTGAATGGGGAACTGAGTTATTTAGCCCATTATTATTAAAAGATGACATTGTCGTAACACCATTAAATTACGTTGATTATGGCGTAGAAGTATGGGACAAGCCGGGACTGGGTCTAGAGCTTGACGATGATAAAGTGAATTACTATAAGCGTAAATAAGGAGAAGAAAATGCTTTTTAAAGTAGAAATGATTGTGAATATTCCTGAATCGATGGATCCGGATACTCGAGCAGAAATTTTGGCAACTGAAAAAGCGTATTCACAAGAGTTGCAACGTTCTGGTAAATGGCGTCATATTTGGCGCATTGCTGGTCAATATGCCAATGTGTCGATCTTCGATGTTGAGAGTAATGAAGAACTTCATAATTTGATTACAGGATTACCACTTTATCCTTATATGGAAATTCATGTAGAAGCACTTTGTCGACATCCATCATCTATTCAGGAAGATGATCGTTAAATTAAAGGTTAAATTAAAAATAATACGAATTGCCGCAAGATCGTATTAACAAGTTATTAATCAATGTTTAGGAAATGATGGTTGGATGACTTATATAAAACGGTTTCATCATCCAGCTGTCGAATGGCTTAGTGAGGATATTAAGCTATTAAAAAGAATCTTTCATTAGATAAATTATTAGAAACGAATAGGCCAGAAGAGCCGAAAAATAACACAAAATGGTTAAAACCACATAAGGAGAGTTATATGAAAACGAAAATTTCCAGTAAAGAGTTTTTGGAGAGCTTTGTTCGTACTGCAGCAGGATTTGATTCAGAAAAAGGGGATCCACGTGTTAAAGAGATCGTTCATCGTTTGATGTCTGATCTTTGTAAAGCGATTGATGATCTAGATATTACTGTGGATGAGTTCTGGCATGGTGCAAACTATCTCATGCGTTTAGGACAGGCTCATGAAACAGCTCTTTTAGTAGCAGGTCTAGGACTTGAGCATATTCTCGATGTTCGTGAAGATGAGTTGGATGAAATGGCAGGGTTAGCTGTGGATGGTGCAACGCCAAGAACGATTGAGGGACCGCTCTATGTTTCTGGCGCTCCAGTTGTTGAAGGAGAAGCACAACTCGATGATGGAACCGATACAGATAGTGATCCAATGTATCTATCAGGAAAAGTGGTAGACATTGAAACGGGAGAAGTGATTCCTGATGCAGTTGTCGAAGTTTGGCACTGTAATAGCAAGGGAAATTACTCCTTCTTTGATAAGAGCCAGTCTGATTTTAATATGCGCCGTACGATTAATAGTGACAATGGGAAGTATACTGCGCGTAGTATTATCCCCAGTGGTTACTCCGTTCCTAATGGGAACCCAACGCATGAGCTTCTTGAACTTCTTGGAAGACATGGTTCAAGACCTGCGCACATTCATTTCTTTATTCATGCACCAGGATATCGTCACTTAACGACACAGATTAACTTAGCAGATGATCCCTTCTGTTACGATGATTTTGCCTATGCAACGAAAGAAGAGTTAGTCGTTGATGCGGTTTCTGTGACGGATCCGGCAAAAATTGCCGCTGCAAAAATGAAAGGTCCTTATAAAGAGCTCACATTTGATTTCGCATTGACGAAATCTAAAGAGAGCGATCAAGAGGATCGTAGTACGAGAGCGCGAGCAGCACTGTAGCCAATTTCATCATTGAAGATGCATGATGACATAAAGTGAGAAAAACTCCATGATCTCACTTTAAGAGAGATAGAGAAGGTTTCAACACTCAGCGTGGGGATTCTAGCTCTATCTCTTTTAGGTTTATTGGGTAATGATTTTGTCGATTGGTCGTTATCGTATTAGCGCTGAATAAGGAAATCATCATTTTTCTTCTACAATCTAGTTTTTAAATAAAACTATATAAAAATCTAAATGTTACGGCATTTAGAGTCTCAAGTCTCACCTTTAATTTATACCAAGGACGAAAATCTCTGATGAATTTAGAGAAAAAGGATCACTATGATTAATAAAATTAGCTCATCTTTAGAGGCAACGATTGGCAAAGTGTTCGATGGCTCAACAATTATGATTGGTGGCTTTGGCACGGCTGGACAACCGGCGGAGCTGATCGATGCATTAATCGAACACGGTGCCACAAATTTAACAATTATTAATAATAATGCCGGTAATGGCGATATTGGTTTAGCGGCATTATTGAAAGCGAAGCGTGTACGAAAAATTATTTGCTCTTTTCCAAGACAGTCAGATTCTCACGTGTTTGATGCACTTTATCGCGCGGGAGAAATCGAGTTAGAGTTAGTGCCGCAAGGGAATTTAGCGGCAAGAATTCAAGCGGCAGGTTCCGGTTTTGGGGCAATTTATACGCCGACAGGTTACGGAACGGAGCTGGCGAAAGGGAAGGAAACGCGAGAGATTAATGGCAAAAACTATGTGCTTGAATATCCCATCACAGCGGACTTTGCTCTGATTAAAGCTTATAAAGGTGATCGTTACGGCAACCTTATTTATCGTAAAACCGCCCGAAATTTTGGTCCCATTATGGCCGCGGCAGCAACACATACGATTGCGCAAGTTCAAGAAGTCGTTGAAGTTGGAGCATTAGATCCTGAGTGTATTGTGACGCCGGGTATTTTTGTGACTGAAATCGTCAAAATTCAAGCAAATGGAGGTAAATAACATGACGCAGAACTATACGCCGTTAACTAGAAATGAAATTGCGAAAAGAGTGGCACAAGATATTTTTGATGGCGCTTACGTGAATTTAGGCATTGGCTTGCCAACATCGGTTGCTAACTACCTAGGAAATGATAAAGAGATCTTTTTACATAGTGAGAATGGTTTACTAGGAATGGGACCTTCGCCAAGTAAAGAAGAGGAAGATCCGGATCTGATTAATGCCGGCAAAGAGATGGTGACATTATTGCCGGGAGGGAGTTTTTTTCATCACGGTGATTCGTTCACGATGATGCGCGGCGGACATATTGATATTTGTGTTTTAGGCGCCTTTCAAATTGCAGAAAATGGAGACTTAGCGAATTGGCATACCGGTGAGGCAGATGCGATTCCGGCAGTTGGTGGTGCGATGGATTTAGCGATTGGCGCGAAAAATGTCTGGGTTGCAACGAATCATACAACTCGAGATGGAACGCCAAAGATTGTGAAAGCGTGTAGTTATCCATTAACCGGTATTGGTTGTGTGGATCGTATTTATACCGATCTTGCGGTTATTGATGTGAAAGATGGGAAGTTACATGTGACAGAAATGTTTGGCGGCATTAGTTTCAAAGAATTAGAAGCATTAACTGATGCGCCATTAATTGATGCAACCGTATCGTAAAAATCATTCATGATAAAAAAGAGAGGAATGGAGTATGACAGAACGTCACGCATATATTTGTGATGCAATTAGAACCCCTTTTGGACGTTATGGTGGTGGGCTTTCGGGAATTCGTGCAGATGATTTAGCGGCATTACCATTAGTGGCATTAATGGCGAGACATCCGCAAGTGAATTGGGCGAAGCTTGATGACGTTATTTTAGGATGTGCGAATCAATCTGGGGAAGATAATCGTAATGTGGCGCGTATGGCAACATTATTAGCTGGATTGCCGCAAGAAGTACCGGGAGTAACCTTAAATCGATTATGTGGATCGAGCTTAGAAGCCATTGGAAGCGCAGCAAGAGCGATTAAATCAGGTGAAGCGGATCTGTTGATTGCCGGTGGTGTTGAAAGCATGACACGTTCTCCATTTGTGGTTGGTAAAAGTGATAGTGCATTTGGGCGTAATCAAGTGATGGAAGATACAACAATGGGTTGGCGCTTTATTAACCCTAAGCTCAATGAACTGTATGGAACGGAGACCATGCCAGAAACGGCGGAGAATTTAGCAGAAAAATTTAATATTTCTCGTGAAGATCAAGATGCCTTTGCACTGCGCAGTCAGATGCGAGCCGTAAAAGCGCAAGAAACTGGCATATTTGATCAGGAAATTTTACCAGTGAGAATTCCTGTTCGCCGTTCGGATGATTTGATGGTTGATAAGGATGAACATCCTCGGGCATCTACAACTTTGGAAGGTTTGGCAAAGTTGAAGCCATTTGTGAAACGAGATGGTGTGATTACTGCGGGGAATGCTTCCGGCATTAATGATGGTGCTGCGGCATTATTGATCGCTTCAGATCAGGCAGTTAACGATTATGGTTTAAAGCCTTTAGCAAAAATCATCGGCATGCAGAGTATGGGAGTTGAGCCAAGCATTATGGGAATTGGTCCTGTACCAGCAGTGCAAAAATTATTACAGCGTACAGGTTTAACACTTGATGAGATGGATGTGATTGAGTTAAACGAAGCATTTGCTGCTCAAGCGTTAGCGTGTATTCGAGAGTTAGGCTTACAAGATGATGCAGAAAATATCAATCCCAATGGCGGCGCGATTGCTTTAGGGCATCCCTTAGGAGCATCGGGTGCGCGTTTAGTCACAACCGCAGTTTATGAATTAGAGCGCCGTAAAGGTCGATATGCACTTTGCACAATGTGTATCGGCGTAGGACAAGGAATTGCATTGATTATTGAGCGAGTATAAAGCGTTATCTGAAATGAATTAGCGATAAAATAAATAATAACGGGATTAACGATGAAAAAAGTAATGACCTATTTATGGGATTCTCACGATAGATCAAAAGATATTTTGACAATGAAACATTTGAGAAGGCTTTTTACGGGAGGAATTAATAATGAAACAGGACTTAGTGAAACGGTAAAAAGAACTTATAGTATTACCCAATTAATAGGGGCAGTTCTTGGACCCTTATTATTTATATTAATTTACTGGGTTTTACCTTTAGAGGGGCTCAGTAGCGATGGTAGAGGCGTAATGGCCATTATTACTTGGGTAGCTGTTTGGTGGATATTGGAAGTAATGCCTTTAGGAATTACTTCATTGTTACCTATCATTTTATTACCTATATTTACAAATGTTTCAGGTAAAGAAGCTGCAACAAGCTATGCAGATCCCTTGAATTTCTTATTTTTAGGAGGATTTGCGATCGCTTTAGCATTAGAGCGTTGGCGATTACATGAGCGTATAGCGATAACAGTGATTAGTTTTGTGGGAACCAGTCTTTCAGGATTGATTATAGGGTTTATGCTGGCAACGGGATTTTTATCAATGTGGGTATCGAATACGGCTACGGCATTATTGATGATTCCTATTGGCACGGCAATTGCAACAAAAATTATTCAGTTAATGCGACAGGAAGAAGGGCATACTATTGAGGAAGAAGTAAAGTTTGAGAAATCAATCATTTTTGCGATAGGGTTTGGTGCCACAATTGGTGGTAGTGCAACACTAATTGGTACTCCAACAAATTTGATTTTAGCAGGATTATCAAAAGAATTATTAGGGATAGATATCTCTTTTGCTAGGTGGATGCTTTTTGCTGTTCCTTTAATTTCAATTTTGATGGTTGTAGCATCTATTTATTTAACAAAATTTGCGTATCCTTTAAACGTTAAACGGATTCCGGGAAGTGTTGACTTTATTGCCCAGACGAAAAAAGAGCTGGGGAAAATGAGCTACGAAGAAAAAATGGTTGCTTTAGTTTTTATATCTACAGCCTTTTTTTGGGTGACTAGATCATTTCTGTGGATTGGGGTAATTCCTGGGATTAGTGACACGATGATTGCATTAGTTGGAGCTCTATTATTGTACTTAATTCCTAGTAAAAGAGGGGATAATGGACGATTATTAGATGGCAGTTCATTGAGGAAGATGCCTTGGGATGTACTATTATTAGTTGGTGGTGGTATGGCTATTGCTGTAGGCTTTTCAAAAACGGATTTATCCGAGTGGGCTGGACATCAACTACTTGCTTTGCAGGGAACCTCCTATTTTATTGTATTGTGTGTAATGACTTTAATTAGTATTTTAATGACGCAGGTGACACCTAATACCGCGACAGGAACAATTCTTTTACCTATTGCTGTGACTTTAGCATTGGCAACCAATTCCCACCCATTACCTTTGATGGCGGCATCTGCATTAGGTGCTGGATTTGCATACATGATGCCGATTAGCACTCCTAGTAATGCTATTATTTTTGCGACTGGAAAAATTACATTTCGAGATATGTTGATGAAAGGTACATTTCTGACATTTGTGACGTTATTTTTAATTATCTTATTTATTTATTTGCTATTTCCATTGATATTCCACTCAAATCTCATTTGATAGATAAGTAGGAAAATAGGTTAGTAATTTACTGAGCTATTATTAAAAAAAAGGGGGGGATGGAAATGATTTTAAGTCAGTTATTGCCAGACAATCTTCCGATTGTGAATAGTACTATTTTTGAAAATTTAGGATTTATTTACAATGATCTAACAGAATCGCAAGAGTCTTTGTTATTAAAGCGCGCACCAGGTAGATCATTTAGTAGTACTTTTTATAAATTGGTCTATGTTACTAAGGGTGCGGCAGTTTTAGAGCATGGTTCGCAAAAAAATGTTGTTCTTGATCGTCCTTTTATCTATTTTTCAGCACCAGGACGAGCGCAGAAGATCACTATTACGGGAAATATCGAAGGGCATGTGCTACTTATTTCAAAAGAAATTTTGCTCGATATTCTTAATAAGCTGCCGGATGCGAGAGTGAGTTATCGTGATGAATCCTTTATTTTAGATCTTTCAGTAAAACTGAATGCGGAACCGGAGATTGGCATATTACAAAATGCGTTTGCGAATATTGCCGAAGAGCTACAAAAGGAAGAGAGTCTTGGGTTGCGCGCCTTATTACTCTGTTGGATTCGATTAGCCTATATTACGGCATTTCGTTTGGCACACGAAGGATCGGCAGTTTTTATGTGTCATCATCGTAATGCTATTAAATTTCGGAAATACCTCTCTTTGATTGATGAGCACTATCGATATCATTGGACGTTGACCCAATATGCAGAGAAACTGAATATGACGGTTTCAACGTTGAATAATATTTGCCGGGATTTGGGCGGGGAATCGGCAAAGGAATATGTCTCTCAGAGATTATTGAAGGAAGCCGAATTTTTATTGCGCTACACAGATTGCACCATTATTGAAATCGCTCATCAATTAGGATTTAAAGACTCTTCCTATTTTTCCCGTTTTTTTAGACGTTATGCGGATTTAAATCCTCGAGAATACCGGCAAAAACTGTTCTAGTAGCAAAGAAGTAGCGAATCCCTTATAGAAAATATAAGGGATTTTTTTATAGAATATATTTGAGAGCTAGCGATGTATGAAGTGGTTTATCGTGTATTTAGATTCGATAATGAAATCGGTTTTAAATTGATGAGTTAAATCATTCTGTTAAGGTTCAATATGTGGTTGGAGAGAATGTTTGCATGCTTGTATCAATTACCTTGCCAGTAATGATTGCTAAGACTTTGAAGCGCAAACTGTGATGGTTATAAGTTGCTGAATGAAAGAGCCGTTTGCGGATGAATATATTGTGGGTAAAAGAGAATATTGGGGTATTTTTGCATTTCTAGTGTTAGAAAGCGCATGTAATTTTTTTAATCACAACGACAATCAATCATGTGCCGTAAAGGGGATTTATCGACTTGGATAAAATGATGATTCTTGATGGCGATAAAAAAAGGCCTTGAATGATCAGGCCTAATAGTGGAAGGAGCCACTTAAAGGATGTCATCATGATGACAATAGAAGTAAAGTTATGAGCGATGATATTTTAATGATTACAATCTTCGCCAATAGCATGAAATGCTCTTGAGAAATAAGCCAATGCCGCGCCGCCCATACGATTTTTAATACTGGAAATTTCAATGAAAAATAGAGAATGGGTGCCCATTTCCATTGTTTGAATGATTTTTCCTTGGAGATTGGCAAGGGAATCTTCTAAGACAGGAAGTTGATATTCTCCTTCGCACCATGCGTGGCGTTTAAAGCGTTCCTCAATATCAAGCTGTGTGAATCCGGCGAAGTCTTTGGCAGTTTCTTCATGTTCTTTCGCGAGGATATTGATACAAACAACGCCATTTTCTTTTAAGGTAGCATTTGTTTTACTATGGCGATTAACGGCAATCATCAGTGTGGGCGGGGAGTCTGTGATGGAGCAGACAGCCGTTGCTGTAAGCCCGCATTTCCCAGCCGAGCCATTTGTTGTGATGATATTAACGGCTGCTGATAAGGATGCCATTGCATCACGGAATTGTTGCTGAATAGGAGTTAGCATCGGTTTATTCATTTTTGCCTCCGGTAAAATGAAGAGTCTTTGAGCGAACGTTCCACGTAATTTTGAGGAAGAACGTTTTAGTTGCAAAAGATTCATCAAGAGAGATATTTTTTGAGAATAGTGCGTTTAGGGTAATCATCAACGCACCATTCTTATTTAGATAGAACTTGTAGTGTTAACTCTAGGCAGAGTGGTCACTGAAGATCTCTAAAGATATTTAGGGAATTAAATTATGATAAGAGTTTGTCGATGACATTAATATCATCCGAATTATGAAGATGCGGCACTGTCCAGCCTGACACATCATAATCTGATAGGCACTTATCGACGAGAGAAATCATTTCACCTAACGCACCAGATGCTCTGAGTTGTCCCAAGCATTGAGTACGAATATCATCTTGGTTGCCAGCATAGTTAATTTCATATAGCTCGTGACGACCGCCGAATTCCGAGCCAATGGCATCCCAAAGAAGCTTAAGGATCTTAATGCGATCGGTATGGCTAATATCATTTGAGCCTCGGCAATAGACACTTAAGTATTTATCCAATACAGGATCTTGTAGATCTTTAGAACCTGAAGGGAGATAAATGAGTCCACTTGCAACCGTTTTTTCGATAATATTTTTGATTCGAGCATATGCTTCTGGCGCATTTGCACGATATGCGTGAACCGCTTCTTGATCCGGAAGGAATGTACCATTCCACTCTTTTGAATTTGCCCACATTGCTTCTAAGAAGGAGCTAAAGGCATTGCGTAATCCAGCAACTTCACCAACTTGTGCTTGAACGCCGCGGAACTCTAAAGAACCTGTACATTCAAGAGCTTTGACTAATAATCCCGTGATAAATTCTAGTTTCACGACAAATCGGGCGCAAGCTTGCATCGGGAAGAGTTGGACAAAGCCTGCTTGACCAAACCATGCTTGGCACTTTTGTGGGTCTTTGTAAATTAAGACATCTTCCCAAGGAATGAACACATTATCGAAGATTAAGATCGCATCATTCTCATCGAAGCGACTTGAGAGTGGATAGTCAAAAGCATTGCCAGTTAAACTTGCCATTAATTCGTAAGAAGGACGGCAAATGAGTTTGACACCTTTAGCATTCATTGGCGCAATAAACATCATTGCAGAAGATGGCTCTTCACCAATTAAGTTCGCAGGGCCTGGACCAATAAAGTTATAGTGCGTTAATGCGGAGTTCGTTGCGACAACTTTTGCGCCGCTGACTACGATTCCATCTTCACGTTCTTCTTGAACGGTAATAAATACATCTTTCAGCTCACTCACAGGTTTAGCACGATCAATAGGTGGATTGACGATCGCATGATTCATATAGAGGCAGCTCTCTTGTAAGCGCTTGTACCATCTACGAGCATTGTCTGCGAATTTGCCATAATAATCTGCATTCACCCCAAAGGTGTTTCCTAAAGCGGCTTTATAATCAGGGGATCTTCCCATCCAGCCGTAGGTTAATTTGGACCATTCAGAAATTGCTTCAATTTGTTCTCTTAATTCTTCACGGCTTTTTGCATAGCGGAAGAATTTATGAGTATAACCGCCATTGCCGGTATCAGTTTCCCATGTAAGTTGATCTTTTGTCGCCGGATCGTGAAGCGCGTCATAGAGCTTTGCAATTGAAGCAACAGAGTTACGAAATGCGGGATGTGTCGTGATATCTTTAACGCGTTTGCCATAGATATAGATCTCACGATCATCTTTGATACTTTCGATATATTCAGCACCCGTAAATGGGCGATTTTTTTCCGCACGGAAATCTTCAGGTAATTTTGTCATTATTCCCTCCTTTGGTATTTTTTTATTGAAAATGACAACCTGAATTCACGATAGCAAAAAGATTTTGCTGAAAAAGGTACTATTCAGCAATAAATCGGTACTTTTGAAGAAATATAAGGGTTTTTTAGGGAATTGCTGACTGATTGACGACCGAGTGTTCGTTAGCCGGTTGATTTTCCCGGTGTTTATGGTGTTAAAAAAGGCTCAGTAGAGAAATTAATACTATTTATTTTTCAAAATACCCTAATGTCACCCGATCATTATTGCCGTAATCTTTGATCGTGTTGACTTGGGTATAACCTTGTTCCATCATTTTCGTTTGCAGCGCTTCACGTTGATCATAACCATGTTCAAGGAGTAGCCAGCCGGAAGATTTGAAATATTTTGGAGCGGTTTCGATCAGATGATAGAGATCGGAAAGCCCTTTTTGATCCGCAACAAGGGCACGTTTGGGTTCAAATTTAACGCCATCACCATCTAAATGATGATCCACTGGATCGATATAAGGCGGATTGGAAACAATCATATCAAAAGCCGCTAAGGGCAGATCTTCGAACCAATTACTCTGAATGAATTGCACATCGAGCTGGTTGTTTTGGGCATTTTGCTGCGCCACTTTGAGTGTTTCATGGTAATAATCAACGGCGGTTACATGGATATCTTTACGGATACTTTTTATTGCAAGCGCAATCGTACCGCTGCCGGTACCTAAATCAACGAGAGAAAAGGGTGCATCAAGCATTTCAGGAATAAGCGATAATGCAGCATCGACAATTACTTCGGTATCATCTCTGGGAATCAGCGTCTCTTGATTGACAATGAATGATAAACCATAGAATTCACGTTCGCCGGCAATATAGGCAAAGGGTTCGCCATTTTTACGGCGTGCTAATAATGTTTGGAATTGGTTTATCAAATCCTCATCGAGCTTTTTTTCAGGAAATGCGATGAGATAACTCCGATTGACTTTGAGGAGATATGATAGAAGAAGCTCGGTCTCAAATTGCGGCGAGGGAAGCGCTGATAGTGCTTCTTTACCAATTTTAAGCGCTTCTTCAATAATCATATCTGTCTCTATCAATCATTAAAATAAGGATGAGTTAGCCGGTAAGCCGGGTTCTGTCGTGGATAATCATTCATCTAGGAATAGGATCACTCCTATCCTCCAGCGACCTACCCGAGTACAACGCGGATCTCGTCTAGCGTACTCCTATTTGGTCTTGCTCCAGGTGGGGTTTACCTCAGCTACGAAAAGTCACCTCTCGTACGGTGCGCTCTTACCGCACCTTCTCACCCTTACCGAGATCTAAAAGATCTTTAGGCGGTTTAATTTCTTCAGCACTATCCATAAGCTCGCGCTTTCTAGACGTTATCTAGCACCTTGATCCGAGGAGCCCGGACTTTCCTCTAATATATAAATATACTAGCGATTATCTAGCTAACTCAAGCGGAACATTTTGCACTCTTTTTG
>DXHP01000091.1 GCA_019113305.1 Candidatus Ignatzschineria merdigallinarum
GTATTACTAATTCGCTCATCAAGCGCTAGCTGTTCCTCTTCCGTAAATGTTAACCGACTAATCGCAACATTCTTCGCTTCTTGAATCTCAAAAAACTCTGTATCTAAAATAGCTTGATTCGCCTTTAAAAGTCGTAAACGCTCATTAATCAATGCTTGCTCTGTTTGCAGCGTAATCACTTGTAATGCCGACTGAAAACGCTCTGCACTTCTCTCAGGCGTTTCTAAATAAGCCACAAACTGATTATTCACTTTTTTCGTGAGATCACGATATTGCACATCTTGATCACGAATATCTTCCCGCACGCTGATCAATTCACTATCGAGTTCTCGCTCACGATGAATAATCGCTAATAACTCGGCAATATTATAAGTTTCTTGTAATTCTAGCTTCGGCGCTTTTTTTGTAACTTGTTTCTCTTTCAATGCAACATAAGCAAAGAGATTAGCACTGATATGAGAGATTCTCGCCATCTCTTTTTTCTGCATCTCTTCCGGAAGAAGTTGTAGTTCATCTTCAAGCTGATCAAGGAAATCAATCACTGATTGACGTAGATCACCAACTTTTTTACCTTCAAAAAACGTCCACCATGACGTTGTCATATTCATCGGATCCGGCAATGATAATTCTACCATTTCCGTTTTTTCTGTGCCGCCTAAGCCATTTTGCAAAATCGAGCCAATCGGATGAACCTGAGAAAAAGCGATATTAACACCCACAAATAGTAGTAAAATTAGTGTTGTAATTCGCTGAATATGGCTCACGGGCACCCCTTCATTATTTATGCATTATTTGGCAAAAATCATTGATCTCGACTTTGTCAGACTTAAGGCTATTATTATTGCATATAGCGCGCACTCAATCTAGAATATGAGACCGAATTATTAATTATTTTAAGGAAATATTTGTGTCCGATAAAATAACCAAAAATCAAAGCATTGAATCACAACTCCAAGCATTAACTAAAATCGTTGAAGCACTCGAAAGCGATGAGCTTTCTCTTGAGGATTCTTTGAAAAAATTTGAAGAAGGCATTGCACTCACAAAAGCCTGCCAAGAGAGCTTAGAAACGTCCGAAAAACGCATTGCACAACTATTAACTAAAGAGTAAGGAAATCACTTTTTATGCCGACAGCTTGGTTTAAAGATCAATTTCACGATTTCGAATCTGCTTTCGAAACACAGCTTGAACAAATTCAAGCACCACAACGCTTAAAAGAAGCGATTCTCTATAGCACCCTCAATGGCGGAAAGCGTCTTCGTGCGCTACTTACTCTTGCTAGTGGCGAACTTTGCGGCGCCAATCAACAAACGCTCTATCCCATTGCCGGTGCCATCGAATGTATTCATGCGTATTCGCTCATTCATGATGATCTTCCGGCGATGGATGATGATAATTTTCGCCGGGGAAAACCCACTTGTCACAAAGCCTTTGATGAAGCAACCGCAATCCTTGCTGGCGATGCGCTTCTCACTTATAGTTTTGAATTATTAAGTCATCTCCCGGCGCTCTCTGCGGAAAAAAAGCTACAGATTATTCAGCTTTATAGCACCGCTGCCGGCACTGTTGGTATGGTTGGCGGACAATTTATTGATCTTGAGTCTGAAGATAAAACAATTACGCTTCAAGAACTTGAAACAATTCATCGTAAAAAAACCGGAGCATTGATCAAAGCCGCCATTTTAGCTGGTGCAATTGCAGGCAATACGGATCAAGATACTTATGATAAACTATCCACTTATGCAGACAATATTGGCCTTGCGTTCCAGATTAAAGATGACATTTTAGATGTCACAGGAACACAGGAAGAGCTTGGAAAAATGCCAGGAAGTGATCTTTTACAGGACAAATCCACCTATATCTCTCTACTTGGCATGGACTCTTCCGTTGAAAAACTCAATAGGCTCACAACAGATGCCATCGAGCTCCTTGCATCCTTTGGCAAAAAAGCAGAACCGCTTATTGATCTTGCACACTATATTCAAAAGCGCAATCACTAAGGTTTGAGACTATGAATCCAACACCACTACTTGATCAGATCCAATCGCCGACGGATCTCAAAAATCTCTCAATGCAAGATTTAGAGCTTGTTTCCAACGAGCTTAGACAATTTCTCATTGATAGCGTTCTTGATTCCGGCGGTCACTTTGCTTCTGGTCTTGGCGTCGTTGAATTAACGGTTGCACTGCATCATGTTTTTAATACGCCGCACGATAAAATTGTATGGGATGTAGGACATCAAGCCTATCCGCATAAAATTTTAACGGGTCGTAAAAATCAGATTCATACAATTCGCCGAAAAGGAGGATTAGGACCTTTTCCGGCAATTACAGAAAATGAACATGATGCATTTGGGGTTGGTCATTCATCAACATCCATTAGCGCAGCACTCGGCATGGCAATTGGCGCAAAACATCATCATGATCCCGAACAGCAACTCATTGCCGTCATTGGCGATGGGGCATTAACCGCCGGGCAGGCATTTGAAGCACTCAATCATGCCGGCGATCTCAAAGCAAATATGTTAGTAATCCTCAATGATAACAACATGTCGATTTCACCGAATGTTGGTGCGCTCAATAAGATGTTAACGCGCACATTATCAAAACCCACTCTGCAATCGATTCGGGAAAGTGGCGCAAAGATCTTAGAGAACCTCCCCTTTCCGCATGCTTTAGATTTAGCAAAACGTGCCGAAACACGCGTAAAAAGTGCTGTTGCTGAAAAAAGTATTATTTTTGAAGAGTTTGGTTTTCAATATTTCGGACCGATTGATGGTCACGATCTCCCAACGCTCATCACCACGTTAAAAAACCTCAAACATAAAGCAGGTCCTAAATTCCTGCATATCACCACGAAAAAAGGCAAGGGTTATGCTAAAGCAGAAGCCGAACCTGTAAAATTCCACGCAGTTTCTGCCGCAAAAAAAGTGAGCTCAAGCAAAGATTTGCCGGCAATTGCTCCGCAGAAAACCGAAACTGCTCAGCAATCTAAGCTGACTTACACCCAAGTATTTTCTCAGTGGTTATGCGATATGGGCGAAGCAGATGCAGATTTAATGGCGATTACGCCAGCAATGTGCGAAGGTTCTGGCTTAGTCGAATTTAGTCAACGCTTCCCTAACCGTTTCTTTGATACTGCAATTGCCGAACAACATGCCGTGACATTAGGTGCCGGCATGGCACTGGCAAATGTGAAACCAGTCGTTGCAATCTACTCTACATTCTTGCAACGCGCTTATGACCAACTTGTGCATGATGTCGCGATTCAAAATTTGGATGTTACCTTTGCCATTGATCGTGCCGGTATTGTTGGCCCAGATGGCGCAACGCACGCCGGAACATTTGATCTCGCATTCTTACGCACCATTCCTAATATGGTTATCATGGCGCCATCGGATGAAAATGAGTGCTATCAAATGCTCACAACGGCTTATCAGCATAAAGGGCCGGCAGCCGTTCGTTATCCTCGCGGAAAAGGAATCGGCAAAGCGATTGAAGCCAATATCACGCAAGCCATTCCATTCGGTAAAAGCCACATTCAGAAAAGGGGCGAGAAATTACTCGTCATTAACGTTGGCTCGATGATGCAAGTAAGCGAAGCGGTTGCCGAACATTTTGGTGCAACACTCCTAGATCTGCGCTTTGTAAAACCGCTCGATCGAGAAACGCTCACAACCTTAGCACAATCCCATCAAGCGATTATTACAATTGAAGATGGCGCGATTATGGGCGGTGCAGGATCTGCGGTAACAGAGCTTCTCAACGAAGAGGGCTTCTATCTTCCTATCAAACACTTTGGCGTGAAGGATTACTATCCTGAGCACGGCGAACGCGAAGAAATCTTAGCTGAATATGGCTTAACCGCTGATAACCTCATTCAAGAAACAAACCAATTCTTAGCGAATGCCATTCGTTAATCGTCAAAATATTGATTGCCTCAAAGATTAAGGTCAAAACCACAAGATACAAAAAGGCTTTACCATTTACGGAAAAGCCTTTTTTAATACTATTTTTACCAACTCTTCAGTCAACTTTACGATTAATCTGTCGCAACATTTACCTTATCATCGCTTTGGCCTAAAATTTGCTGTAGCAACTGCTGGTTAAGTTTTACACAAGCATTTGAAACAAAAATGCCGGCAGTTTTTAATATCGCCGGCATTGCATTCACTGATCAAAATCAATCACTATCGTTTATGCGATCACTTCTGATAAAACTTTAATTTGCTCCGCAGCAATCTGCTTAATACCGATTTCCGCAAGGTCTAACATGGACAAAAGCTCTGCCTTATCAAATGCTGCCTGCTCTGCCGTTGCTTGAACTTCAATGATCTTGCCTTCGCTCGTCATAATCACATTCATATCAGTATCGGCATTGCTATCTTCGGCATAGTCGAGATCTAGTACCGGCATTCCTTGGTAAATTCCCACAGAAATTGCGCCAATTTGGCAAGTTAACGGAGATTTCTCAAGCAAGCCTTGCTCCACCAATTTATGCAGCGCAATCACAAGTGCAATATAAGCACCAGAAATAGAAGCGGTACGTGTACCACCATCCGCTTGCAATACATCACAATCAATCGTGATCGTGCGCTCACCTAATGCTTCAAGATCTACTGCCGCGCGAAGTGAACGACCGATCAAACGCTGGATCTCCAAAGTACGACCGCTCTGCTTGCCTCTCGCTGCTTCTCGGTTTGAACGAGTATGCGTCGATCCTGGTAACATACCATATTCAGCAGTTATCCAACCTTTCCCTTCACCTCTTAAAAATGGTGGCACGCGCTCTTCAATGCTCGCCGTACAGAGCACCTTGGTATTGCCAAATACCGCCAATACAGACCCTGCAGCATGCATAGTAAAGTTAGGGATAAATTGAAGCGCTCGCATCTCATTTGCAGCTCGTTTTGATGGTCTCATCATAATTCTCTCTTTAATATCTGATACTTTTAAATCTTTAATTTCACAAGCACAAAAACGCCCGACAAAGCGGGCGTCTTGCATCATCTGGTTCTCGCTTATTCAATAAACGAATGTGGTTTAATGCGATATGATTTTCTTGCATCATAAAGTCATACCAGATAAACGATATAGGTTGAGAACAGATCTATACGCAATTTTTTAGATATCATAAGCCTACTAATCACGTTAGTACGCTATACTTTTGCCGATCTTGTTCTAACAATCGTTGTTATTTACCACGATAAACGATACGACCTTTTGTTAAGTCGTAAGGTGTCAATTCAACTTTAACTCTATCTCCCATCAAAATGCGGATATAGTTCTTACGCATTTTACCGGAAATATGTGCAGTGATAACATGACCGTTATCTAACTCAACTCTAAACTGTGTGTAAGGAAGTGTCTCGGTGACCGTTCCTTCCATTTCGATATGATCTTCTTTTGACATAGAACTCTTCAAATAGTGAATTAATTTATTGGTCGGGACAGCAGGATTTGAACCTGCGACCCCTTGCACCCCATGCAAGTGCGCTACCAGGCTGCGCCATGCCCCGACAAAATGAGGTTTAAATATTAGCAAATAAAAACAAAAATGACAAGAGACATCAGCGTCCCTCGCCATTTTAACTATTTATTCTCGTTAATCTTTTTCCGATTATTTTGCAGATGTAGCAGAAACTTTTATCTGCCCATTTTCAAAATTCGAGAAAATACCATCGCTTGACGTCACTCTCTCTGCTTTTGCATCCGCTGCATTGGTAAAGTTTGTCCGCATCACACTATCACTATAAGCATCAACACCACCACCTAATGCCGCATAGAGCATCACATCGTTAATATGTTTTTCAAAGTATGTCGATAACAATGCTTGTCGTGAGCTAAAGAGCGTACGCTGTGCATCTAATACATCAAGATAGCTCGCGATCCCATTCGTATAAAGAAGGTTTGCTAAACGAAGCTGCTCTGAGGTTGTCGATACTAAATTCTGCTGCGCTCTGAGTTGATCCGCTAATGGTTTTTTCGATACTAAACCATCAGATACTTCTTGGAATGCTGTTTGGATGGCTTTCTCATAACTCACCACTGCCGCATTTTTACGAACATGAGATAAATCTAAGTTCTGCGTTAACTTACCCCAGTTGAAAATAGGTAATGACAATGAGGGACTAAATGTCCAGCCACTATGACCCGATTTAAAGAGATCGGATAAATCTCCTGATGCTCTGCCAACTGTTGTTGTTAAACTAATGCTTGGGAAGAAAGCCGCACGTGCCGCACCAATATCTGCATTTGCCGCTTGAAGATTATATTCCGCTTCCATCACATCAGGACGTACTAATAATACTTGCGATGGCAATCCGACAGGTAAGTTCTCTGTGAAATGCGTCGTTCTTAACGGTAAACCTTTTGGTAAGTCCGTCGCTACGATTCCCACTAATGTATAGAGTGCGTTACGTGCTTTACCTAACTGCCCTTCAAGACTTGCAACTTGTGCTTGTGCTGAGAAAACCTGCCCTCTTGCTTGCGCAAGATCAAGATCATTCGCAATACCAGCTGTCACTTGCTGCTGCACTAAGTTATAAGAAGCTCGGTTCGAATTCAGTGTCTCTTTTGCTACACGAAGTTGCTCTTCTGCTAATACTTCTGAGAGATAACCACGCGCAACACCAGAAATTAAACTAATATGCGCTGCTTTTTGCCCTTCTTCTGATGCTAAATATTTGGCAAATGCTGCATCACTCATTGAAGCTGCTTTACCAAAGAAGTCGATCTCATAACTGCTCACACCAAAGTTGATAGTCGATGACTCAGAAATCACTCTCTCTCCAGTTTGTGTATTAGCTGCGCCAGTTTTATTTCTAGAATAGCCACCGCCTACATTTACACCCGGTAATCGTTCAGAGATCGTAATCCCATAAGCAATTCTTGCGGCTTCCATATTTAAGGTTGCCAACTGAAGATCTCTATTATTCTCTAATGCGAGTGAGATTAATCTTTTTAATCGAGGGTCTTTAAAATATTGTTCCCACGTAATCTCATATGCAAAGCTCTGCTCAGCTAATGATCCTGCTTTTACTGTTGCTGCCGCAGGGAAAGTATCAATAACAGGCAAGCCTGGTCGTTCATAATTGGGCGCCATAGAACAGGCGGCGAGAACAAATGGTGTGCCGATGAATAACAATGTTTTTTTCATAACTTAACGATCAACCTCTAAAGAGTTTGCTACAGGGCTAATATGAATGTGCAACGCCTAATCGATAGGCATTCTTATTACTAAATTTAATAAAGCATTGTACCAATCGACAACAATGTTGTCATCATTTTATATCTTTCCAAAGCCATAAAATCTTTTTTGCCAATATGGCGTATCAATGCGAGTAATTTCAACGGTCTTGCCTGTTCTTGGTGCATGAATCATCTTATTTCCCCCAAGATAAATGCCGGCATGCGAAACACTTTGGCCGTTAATAATAAAAAAGACGATATCACCGGGCTCTGGCGTTGTCGTCTTCTTAAACTGCTCATACATTCCAGCAGTATTACGTGGTGTATTAATGCCAACATTTTTATAAACATATTGGATCAAACCACTACAATCAAATCCTCTTTTTGGGTCCGTTCCTCCGAAAAGATAACGCACACCGAGCTGTTCTTTCGCTTGTGAAATTGCTGCACTTTTAGCACTTAACAAGCTCTCCCTTCTCACATCCGCGAAGGAGAATGAAGCAAGCAGCGCCGCAACAATCAATAATGAGCTCTTCCAATTAATCATCAATCCCATCCTTATCGACCACACTATTCGTAAAATGAATCTAATTTCACAGATAAATTCAGGCTTTAATAGACAATTTTGCTATAATTTAGCCCTCGATAAATATCACCTATTCATCAAGGATATTACCTATGGCACAACATTTAGACAATAAAATTTTAATTGTACACGTAAATCAGCAGGATGCACAGAAAATTGCACGCCTACTTCGTGATGCAGAATACTACTCTGAGATTACCACGATCAAAGACTTAGCAACTGCTTTAGATCAATTCCCACCTAAAGCGATTTTATCGAATACGCTAGCTGAAATCGAAACCGTTCTTTCTGCTGCTGGCAAAAATATTCCTGTATTTAATCTTGATGAAACATCTGATCGTGATGCTGTCATTAGCTTCGTATCAGCACAAGGCATTCAGCCTGTTTGGAATGTAGAAGCATTTATCGAACATCATACAATAGCCATTCAAAATACGGTGCAAAATGATGAAGTCATCCTCGGACTTTCCGGCGGTGTGGATTCATCAGTTGTCGCGGCGCTCATTCATAAAGCAATCGGCAAGCAGTTAACTTGTGTGTTCGTTGATACCGGCTTACTTCGCCTTAATGAGGGCGACAAAGTGATGCAAGCTTTTGCAGAAAACATGGGCATTAACATTATCCGTGTAGATGCTGAAGAGCGTTACTTAGAAGCGCTTAAAGGCGTTAATGATCCTGAGAAAAAACGTAAAATCATCGGTGAACTGTTTGTCCGTATCTTTGAAGAAGAATCTCGCAAGCTTCCAAGCGCAAAATGGTTAGCACAAGGAACAATCTATCCGGATATCTTAGAATCGCTCAATACCAAAGATGGGGTTGCTGTTAAATCACATCACAACGTCGGCGGTTTACCAGAAGATATGGAGTTAAAACTTCTTGAACCAATCAGCTCGCTCTTCAAGCATGAAGTTCGTGAACTCGGCGTTGCATTAGGTTTACCACGCGCAATGGTCTATCGCCATCCATTCCCAGGACCGGGTCTTGGCGTTCGTATCTTAGGGGAAATCAAAAAAGAGTACGCTGATATTCTTCGCCTTGCAGATGATATCTTTATCGAAGAGCTTATTAAAGCTGATCTTTATGATAAAACTTCACAAGCATTCGCCGTATTCGTCCCCGTAAAATCTGTTGGTGTTCAAGATGACAAACGCGTTTATGCGCACGTTATCGCACTTCGCGCAATCGAAACTATCGATTTTATGACCGCAAGAGCAGCCCATCTTCCATGGGATTTCATCGAACACGTTTCCACACGAATCATCAAAGAAGTTGAAGGTGTTTCACGTGTAACCTACGACGTCTCCAACAAACCACCTGCAACAATTGAGTGGGAATAGGATTAATATAGTTTCACCAGAATTAAAAAACCCGCAAAAGCGGGTTTTTATGTGTTTAATATAAAACTTCACTAGATCCTCAAAACAGCTTTTGCCTCAGCCAACGTTCTTGCAGAGTTTTCGGCATAAAGCTTTAATTCATTCAGAACCTTTGCGCCTAATGCTTCTTCAAACTGTACTTGGTTTGAATCTATTTCATACTCTGCCTGACCACCTTCTCCAAGATTCGACTGAAAAATGCCGGCAGCACTGACCGGCAAAAAGTCTTCATACACGATCGGCTCGATCTGCAATACGCCTTCGGCAATTAACGCTTTTAAATTGCCGGCATTTAATATTCCCGCTTTCGTTTTGCCGGCATCCGTTGGATAGTAAGCAAAATATGCTAATTCCTGATCATGAAGCTCGGCGTAATCATCTGGAAACTCCGCGAAATTTTTTGCGAGTAATTCATAGTAACGATCACTATTCGATTCATTTGCCGGTCCGCCCATTTCTGCACGAGTCTTATTTAATAGCGCATCATAAAGCCGACGACCTTTCGGCGTTAAGGCAACACCTCGCTGTTCAATCTCCCCAAAACGCGCCGTATGACTGCCGGCATCTTCCCCTAAAGATTGATCCATAAAGCGCACCTTTTCAGATAATGCTTTAAAACTCGTTTGACGGAGCAAAATTGGACATTTTCGTGTCGGTGGACCTTCAATGACCGCTTTTGGCGTAATCCCTTTCTCCGGCATTAAACGTTGTACCGCATCAATATCCAAAGTTCTTGGCGTTAAATGATTAATATGCGGACCTTTAAATGCGACAACATCGGCAATCAAGCGATGTTGATCATGTAAGAGCTGATATTGCGCTTTGGTAACTGTAGAATTTTGGTGCCAGCAGAATGTCTGCAAAACTTCTGCGACAAAAAAATCGGCATCACTCTCATTTAAACCACCCTGCTTTTCTGATTTCCCAATCAAACGAATCGCCTCATCGCTAAAGATTTTCCGCGCGGCTAATATCTCCAAAATTTCCTCACGAAGCACCGGATCCTCAATAAGCTCCAAACGCAGTAGTGAAGTGAATACTCGAAAAGGACTAATACGCAAGGAATCCTCATGAATGGCACGAAACGCCGTCGAGTGCACAGGAACGCCCGCCGGTGTTAAATCATAATATCCCACAGGAAGCATGCCCATGACCGCAAATAACCGGCGCATCATATGAAGTTCATCCGCCGTTCCTAAACGAATTGCGCCATGTCGTTCCTCATCTAAACGAGCCAGCTCATCTGTTTGCATTAACTGCGCTTTTAACTCAGGATTGGCCATTAAAGTATCTCGATTCACTTCGGCGACCAGATTCATCAAATCGCCATATAAAGGAACTTCCTGTTGATACATTACCGACATTTTTTCTGAAAATTTTGCCCGAATCAAATCCGGCGAGATGAAATGCTCATTTACCATAATTCCTTCCTAAAACATGTCAACGGCAAGATCTATCGATCACCTAAATAGAAGGCGACTCCTCACAATGATAGATCTTAACTCAATATTATTATTCAAATATCGCAAGCGAATCTTGCTTATTATCTCTTCATGATCGCTAATGCAGTTTATCATCATCAAACCAAATGCTCGGGGATTAAACAATGGAAAAAAACTGAGGAGATAAGTCATTTTTTTCCTACAACTTTACGACAACGCTGTCATTTATCGGCACAACTTATAGATACAGCAGCTTAAACGTTAAAAAAAGTTAAATGAAGTCTTTCCAAAAACCTTCTTTAAACACCAACTATATTGTAAAAACATGTAAATAATAACAATATTATAAAATTTATATCTTACACTTATAATTATCGAAAACAGCTATTTGCCGGTGATATAAGGAATTTAAAAACAAGATCAAGAACATCAAATAAAAACATTTATTTACAACTATTTTCTTAAACATTAAAATTCAACTCCTTAGATCACAAAGTATTTTAATTTTAGAAAAGGTTTTAAAAATATGTGGAGATTTGGTTTACTCTCAATATTGCTTACAGGAAACTGCATCGCCTATGCCGCTTCCACATTAACTCTTGAGGGAAAAATTTTATTTTTCGGCACCATTGTTGAAGCTCCCTGCAAGTTAAAATCACAGACAGTTCCTATGGACTACTCAAGTGAACAGACAATTGCAATTTTGTCTAATGAATGCCTCCGCGATCAAAAAATAGGAACACATTCCATTCCCACTTTCAGAATGTCGGAATATACCCCCAAAAATATGACATCTGAAGATGCACATCATTACCAATTTATCGTAACGCAATATCTCTAAAGAGTATTGTGTGATTCAACAGTCCTATACGAAACTCTGACATCAATATATTTTCAGAGCATTTAAAAAGGCGACTTTCAAAGTCGCCTTCTTTTTTATTTTACTTCCAGTCAAGATCTCATCATTTCGTTGAAAGAAATCCCCAATCAATTTTACGATATCGTGATCGGAACAGATTTTGCTATCTTATATGCACCTATTTAAATCAACTCCACAACCGGAAAGTCAATTTCAGGATCAACAAAATTATTCAACCAATTGGTAAAACTATTGAGTGTGGCCAATAATGAAATCTGTACGATATCTGCTTCTGTAAATCCTAAAGATTTAGCTTCTTCTACCAATGAGTCTTCTAGTTTTCCATGATTTTTAACAATACTCACAGCCAATGTCATTAGCATTTTTTCACGAGAATCATGACTCTCCCCTTTCTGTGCCGCAACACATTCCTCAGCCGTTAATCCCGCCATTCTTTTTGCCGTAAATGTATGTGCACTCACACAATAATGACACCCATTAAAATTCGCCACGGCTAAGGCTAGTAGCTCTTGTTCACGTGCTGAAAAATGAGTTTGTGCATTAAGCTTTTCTTGTAAAGCTAAGAATGATGTTAAGCTCGCACCATCAATTCCTAAAGCACCAAAAAAGTTAGGTAAACGTCCAAATTTTCCTTGTAACTGTGCTAAAACGGGTTTTGCAATGTCATCTGCTGTTTCTGTAGTGACTAATGTAAATTCTGCCATCGTTTAATGTCCTCTATTAAATCGCTATTTTTCTATGAAATGTAAAAACTCCAACCTATCTTACAAAACAATATATAAATTTACAATATATTATTACATATAAATATAGAATGTTCGTTATTCAGTGCGATCTCCTATCGCTAACCATTCATTCGAGAATCATGCGATTAAATAATCACGAGATAATCTGCTAAATAAATGCTTCTAATCATTACCTATTTTTGGTCAATTTGTGCTCGAACTTTGCAGAAGTGAATTGAGGCAACTCCCTTTAATGTGTATGATGTCAAGACTATGTAGCAAATCTGCGTGAGCAGATTTTTATAACCTAAGGAGATAGTTTTATATGCGTATTGTCCTGCTTGGCGCACCGGGATCTGGGAAAGGAACTCAGGCTGAAAATATTGTTAAAAAATTTGGAATCAACCATCTTTCAACAGGTGATATGCTTCGCGCAGAAGTGAGTGAAGGTACTCCACTCGGCCTCGAAGCAAAAAAAATCATGGATGAAGGAAAACTTGTTTCAGATGAGATCGTCCTTGGTATGGTTAAAAATCATATTTTAAAATCAGAAAATGGTTTTCTCCTTGATGGTTTCCCAAGAAACATCAATCAGGCAGAACAACTTGATAAGCTTCTTGATGAAATCAACATGCCGATCGAAAAAGTGATCTATTTCGACGTGCCATTTGAAGTCATCAAAGAGCGTTTAAAATCACGTGGTCGTTCTGATGATAACGAAGATACAATCCTCAAACGCCGTAAAGTATTTGAAGATGAAACATTCCCATTAGTCGATTACTTCGTACTTCAAGGTAAGCTCAAAACCATTAATGGTCACGGCGATATCAATGAAATCAGCGAAGAGATCTTCAAAGCGGTTGATCCTTCACTTTAATGAATCTATATCAGTACTATTGATGATCATCAATGGTACGCTTAGAACATTGTAAGAATCAATGTCTTCAAAAAGGCTACAAGCAATGCTCCGTAGCCTTTTTGCTATCACAAGGTTATTTTGTATGAAAAAAAATATTATTGGTATTATCGGTGTTCTACTGTTTATCTCTGTATTTGCCTACTTTGGGCAGAATCTCTTTATGCCACCGAAGCAAGGCAATATCGACACAAAGCCTTTTTGGATTGTTGAAACATCGCCAGATAAACTCACTGTGTTTAATATCACGCTCAACGAATCAAACTTAGAAGAACTTATTTTTGTTCTCGGCAATCGTCTGAGCTTATCAATTTTTGAAGATGCTGGATCTAATCAAAAACAGTTAGAAGGTTATATTCGTGAGACAGATGTTGGTGGCTTCACGGCTCGAGTACCTTTTACGCTCCAAACCAACGATACACAGATTGATGAGATCATGACATTTTTAACACCTAGTAAGATCTCGACTTCCAAACGCACAATTTATGAAATCCCTGAAGAGTTCCATTCAAGATTCTACAGCAATATCATTGAAACAATCGCCTTTATTCCAATGGCTGTCTCTCTTGATGAAACGGTAATCCTCGGTCGTTTTGGAGATAATCCGATTAAACTCCAAGAGAAAGATAAAGGCGCCTTCCATTATCTCTACCCTGAAAAAGGTGTTGATGTTTCCTTAGATGCTAAAGGCGAATACCAATCTGTGGTGCAATACATTACCCCCAATGAGTTTGAAGAAAAAGTGTTACAGCCACTTCGAGATAATGATGCGAAAGAAGTCCCATTACTTCAACGATAAGAGTTTCTTCATTAAAATCAGATCATAAAAATGCCGGCAATTAAAATATCGCCGGCATTTTTATGCACCATTCAAAACTATCGTCTTTTCGATTTTAATGATCTTGGTAATCATCACAGGTAAGCGATTAAACCAGACAAGCCAATATTTTCCCTAGCAATGCATCACCTTTTAAAAAAACTTTTAACTCAGACAATTTAAAACTGATGTCACTATAAAATTCTCTCTAGTAAAAACGCTTGATTACCCTCGCCCAGTAATCTTATTAATAATAAAACTCGCAGCCATCATACCCATCGTTGCCGTAACAGTAATAATAGAGCCATAACCTTGGCAATTCAGTCCACCGCTCGCATTCTTCTTCGCTTGACTATTCTCTTTACTAAAGACAATCGGAACGCCTGCTTTTTTATCATGCGCCGGAAAATTATAATCTTTACGCAATAGCGCTTTTAATCTTGCACAAAGTGGATCGTGAAATGTTTTATTAAGATCATCAATCATCAAATCTTCTGCTCGTGTTTTCCCGCCGGCAGCACCCGTTGTGATTAGTTTATAACGATTTCGCTTCGCAAAAGCGATTAATGCCGCCTTCACTCTTACTTCATCCATCGCATCTAAAATCCAATAATTTTCTCTTGGATGCGTGAGGTAGTCTGCTAAATTATCTGCTGTTAAAAAATCCTCAACAACCACAACTTCACAACGATCATTAATCTCTAAAATGCGCGACTTCATCGCTTCCACTTTCGATTCTCCAATCGTGGAAGTTAAGGCATGAATCTGACGATTGATATTACTCTCGGCAATATTATCAAGATCTATTAACGTTAATTTACCAACACCACTTCGTGCTAATGCTTCTACCGCCCAAGATCCTACACCACCGATACCAATCACCACAACATGACTCTCTTCTAAGCGCTTTAAGCCTGTATCTTCATAAAGCCGGCTCAAGGTTGAAAATCGGCGATCGTAATCTTGTGTCATGAATTCTTCTACCCCCTAAATAGTGCAATATATCTGTGCGCCCTATTTTACACATAAAAACAGAAAAGAGGCACTATTCGCGCCTCTCTTTAATATCGTCTCATCAAAGATTTTATAGTTATTTCTGTTTAAAAATTACTATTTCAATTGCTGACTCGGGATTGATACAAATATACAAACATTCGCCCAGCGAGCCATCACCTTTTAAAAGAATATTTAATGCAAATAAAGATCATCTACAACCGATTTCACGATAAAACTTATGCTGCAAAACGCTCGTTGACTTTATCCCAGTTCACAAGCGCCCAGAAGTTTTCTAAATAATTCGGGCGACTGTTGCGATAATCGATGTAATAAGCATGCTCCCAAACATCACATGTTAAAAGTGGCGTTTGACCTGTCGTTAATGGAGTTGCTGCATTGGATGTTGAAACTAACTCAATAGAACCATCCGCATTTTTTACTAACCATGCCCAACCTGCACCAAATGTCCCTGCTGCACATTGATCAAATGCTTTTTGAAACTCTGCAAAAGAACCCCATTTTGCATTAATCGCTTCCGCAATTTTGCCAGTAGCTTCACCGCCACCTTGTGGTTTTAATGATTCCCAATAAAAAGTATGATTCCATACTTGTGCGGCATTATTAAACATCGGACCTGAAGATTTTAAAATAATCTCTTCAAGTGACGCATTTTCAAACTCAGTGCCAGCAATCATCGTGTTTAAAGTATTCACATACGTTTGATGATGTTTACCGTAATGATACTCCAAAGTTTCTTTAGAAATATGGGGTGCTAACGCATCAAGCGCATAGGGTAATTTTGGTAATTCAAATGACATAACCTTAACTTCCTCTCGTTAAATAACTATTAATGGATCAACTTACAAAAAACTACAAGCTGACTTTCCCAGCAACATATTAACAGCAATCTTTCACTTACGCTCGTATTAGAGCTATTTCAGCAATAAAAAAGCCTACAAAAAATGTAGGCTTCTAATTTATATAGTTATTTTTGTAGGAGTTTTGTAGTAATATGACAAACTTTTATTCTAGCAAAAACACCCTCAAACTTATTTAGCTGCCGCTAAACGTCTATTAACTTCATCCCAGTTTACAACATTCCAGAACGCCGCAATGTAATCAACACGCACGTTGCTATACTTTTTGTAGTAAGCATGTTCCCAAACGTCTAAACCTAAAACAGGTGTTTTACCTTCCATTAACGGAGAGTCTTGGTTTGCTGTTGAAGAAACTTCTAAGTTACCGTCTTTATCTACTGATAACCACGCCCAACCTGAACCAAAACGCGTTGCGGCTGCTGCTGCAAACTTCTCTTTGAATGCTTCAAAACTTCCAAATGCTTTTTCGATCCCTTCTTTTACAGCACCTGTTGGCTCACCACCAGCATTTGGTGCCATCACTGTCCAAAAAAGTGAATGGTTAGCGTGACCACCACCATTATTTTGTACCGCTGTACGGATATCTGCAGGAATTGCATTCATATCAGATACTAAATCTTCGATAGATTTTGCTGCAAGCTCAGGATGATTTGCAAGCGCCGCATTCACGTTATTCACATATGTTTGGTGATGTTTTTCGTGATGAAGATGCATTGTTTCTGCATCAATATGTGGCTCTAATGCATCATAAGCATAAGGTAATTTTGGTAATTCGTATGACATAATCTTCCTCCAATTGAGTAAGTAGACATTTTCGGATGTATGTAAAGCATTATTGAATAGAGGAGTCTTCCTTGACCTTATCATTTAACGTTATGGGGTCATTCCAATTTTCAAAAAGCCTCACATGCAGCCCTCAAATAAAAAATTTGTTACCTATTAATTTTAAGCATTTTCATGATCTAACACAAGTTAGATCCTTATTCTTTCAATGATTGACTGAAATGCGCAATTATTTTTCGGTTTGGCGAAGTGGGATCGTTTTAGAAACCTTATCTAATACACCATTAACATAACGATGACTACCTTCTGCACCAAACTGTTTTGCCAACTCAACAGCCTCATTAATCACAGATTTATAAGGAATATCGAGCTGATTTTGCAACTCATAAACCCCCAACCATAAAATTGAGCGCTCGATAGGATCCACTTGCTCAACATCACGATCTAAAAATGGTGCAATCTCTTTATCAAGATCCGCACGTTTTTGCGTAATGTTTTGTAATAATTCATGGAAATACTCACTATTCGCTTCTGAAAACTTTTCATTGTCCGCAATGTTATTACTAATCTCAGCCAATGTACTTTGAGCGATTTGCCATTCGTACAATGCTTGAATTAAAAAGAATCTTGCAGATTTTCTAGATGCGATTAATTTACGCTTTGAAACAGACACGCTATTTCCCCTCTTCCTATTTAAATGAGAAAGCGCTCCACCAAAGGAGCGCTTATCTTTGAATCAGTTAATCATCAATATTAACGATTATTTACCGGCATTACGACGCTCTTCATGATAGATAAGACCAGTACCTGCTGGGATCAAGCGACCCACGATAACGTTCTCTTTAAGACCACGAAGGTGATCTCTTAAACCACGAATAGAGGCATCTGTTAAGACACGAGTTGTTTCTTGGAACGATGCTGCAGAAATGAAGCTATCTGTCGCAAGTGATGCTTTCGTAATACCAAGAAGCACTGGTTGGTACGTTGCAGGAACGCCACCTTCAGCCACAACACGCTCATTCTCTTCGAGAAGTGCCACGTACTCTGCTTGCTCACCTTTGATAAACGTACTATCGTTCGCTTCAAGAATTTCCACTTTACGGAGCATCTGGCGAATAATCACTTCAATGTGTTTATCAGAGATCTTAACCCCTTGTAAACGGTAAACGTCCTGAATCTCTTTTACGAGATATTCGGCAAGTTCTTTCACACCAAGAAGACGAAGAATGTCATGAGCACTCAACTCACCATCAACGATGATTTCACCCTTCTCAACAGTTTCCCCTTCAAACACGTTCACATGACGCCATTTTGGAATCAACTCTTCATGCGCAATACCGTCTGAGTCAGTGATGATAAGACGTTGTTTACTCATTGTCTCACGACCAAAGCTCACAATACCTGTCTTCTCTGCAAGGATTGCCGCTTCTTTCGGACGTCTTGCTTCAAAGAGGTCAGCAACTCGCGGAAGCCCCCCGGTAATATCACGTGTTTTCGATGATTCTTGCGGAATACGAGCAAGTGGATCACCAATAGATACGATATCCCCATCGTTAAGGTTTAAAATCGCCCCAACAGGAAGTGTGTACATTGCGGTAACATCAGTTCCAGGAATATTAAGCTCATTACCTGCTTCATCAACGACGCAGATAGATGGACGTTTACCACCCGTATTACGTTGTTTAGAGTCAAGAACGATCAAGTTCGAAAGACCTGTGATGTCATCCGTTTGTTTCTGAACGTTGATGTTTTCTTCAAAGTCAACAAACTTAATGTGACCTGACACTTCAACGATAACAGGAATTGTATGCGGATCCCACGTTGCAACGATATCACCAATCTCTACGCTACCACCTTCGTCAACAACAATCGTTGCCCCGTAAGGAACTTTATAGCGCTCACGGTTACGACCAAATTCATCCATGATGATGAGTTCGCCCGAACGTGATGTTGATACAAGGTGATTATCCTTGTTACGAACAGTCTTCATACGTACAAGTTTAAGCGTACCTTTTGTTTTTACCTGTACGTTAGAAACCGCTGCTGAACCTGATGCCGCTCCCCCGATATGGAACGTACGCATCGTTAACTGTGTACCTGGTTCCCCGATTGACTGAGCAGCGATAACACCGACAGCTTCACCTGGGTTAACAAGGTGACCACGACCAAGGTCACGCCCATAACATTTCGCACAAAGACCATGACGGTTTTCACAAGTAATTGCTGAACGAGCGATTAACTCATCCACACCTTTCTCATCAAGAAGTTCTACTGCCGCTTCATCAAGAAGTGTGCCTGCTTCGAAGAGAACCTCTTCTGTTCCAGGAACATAAACATCTTCTGCTACAACAAGACCAAGTACGCGATCACGTAATGGCTCAACGATATCTCCGCCTTCAACGATAGGAGTCATAAGAAGACCATCAGTTGTACCACAGTCTTCATTAACGATCACTAAGTCCTGCGCAACGTCAACAAGACGACGTGTTAAGTAACCTGAGTTCGCTGTTTTAAGCGCCGTATCCGCAAGACCTTTACGAGCACCATGCGTTGATACGAAGTACTGAAGAACGTCAAGACCTTCACGGAAGTTTGCCGTAATTGGTGTTTCGATGATTGAACCGTCTGGTTTTGCCATCAATCCACGCATACCAGCAAGCTGACGAATCT
Source organism: Candidatus Ignatzschineria merdigallinarum (assembly GCA_019113305.1). Classification (GTDB taxonomy): domain Bacteria; phylum Pseudomonadota; class Gammaproteobacteria; order Cardiobacteriales; family Wohlfahrtiimonadaceae; genus Ignatzschineria; species Ignatzschineria merdigallinarum. The sequence goes on from DXHP01000091.1 coordinate 19,261, forward strand.
GCGCGGCACTACCACGAGCTCCCGAGTCCGCCATCATAAAGATTGAGTTAAATGATGTTTGTTCAACTGTTTTACCAGTTTTTTCATCAAACACTTCATCTTTACCAAGGTTGCTCATCATCGTTTTTGCAACTTCTTCGTTCGTACGTGACCAGATATCAATCACTTTGTTATAACGCTCACCATTTGTCACTAAACCTTGTGAGTATTGTGATTGAACTTCTTTTACTTCCGCTTCAGCACGATCAATGATCTCTTGCTTTTGTGGCGGAATAACCATGTCCTCATAGCCAACAGATGATCCTGAACGCATCGCGTAGTAGAATCCTGTGTACATCAATTTGTCAGCGAAGATCACCGTATCTTTAAGTCCAAGACGACGGTAGCAGCTATTAATTAAGTTTGAAATCTCACGTTTTGATAAAACTTTATCAATCAATGAGAACGGTAAACCTTCTGGAAGAAGATCTGTTAAAAGGATACGACCAACGGTTGATTCAACGCGGCGATAAACTTCACCTTCTTCAGCATCTTCAAACATCACGATTGGAAGACGCACAGAAATTTTTGCGTGAACATCCAATTCTTTCAATGCATATGCACGATGAACTTCCGCTGTATCCGTAAATACGCGACCTTCACCTTTCGCATTGAGGCGCTCACGCGTCATATAGTAAAGACCTAATACAACGTCCTGTGATGGAACAATAATCGGCTCACCATTTGCAGGTGAAAGAATATTATTTGAAGACATCATGAGTGCACGAGCTTCAAGTTGTGATTCGATCGATAATGGAACGTGAACCGCCATTTGGTCACCGTCAAAGTCGGCGTTGAATGCGGTACAAACGAGTGGGTGAAGCTGGATTGCTTTACCTTCGATCAGTACTGGTTCAAACGCTTGGATACCCAATCTGTGAAGGGTTGGTGCACGGTTCAAAAGAACTGGGTGCTCAGTGATCACATGTTCGAGGATATCCCAAACTTCTGGAACTTCACGCTCAACCATACGTTTCGCTGCTTTAATCGTTGTCGCAATACCACGTTGGATCAATTGAGAGAAAATAAATGGTTTGAAAAGTTCAAGCGCCATCTGTTTTGGAAGACCACACTGATGAAGACGAAGTGTTGGTCCAACAACGATTACAGAACGACCTGAATAGTCAACACGCTTACCAAGAAGGTTTTGACGGAAACGACCTTGTTTACCTTTGATCATATCAGCGAGTGATTTAAGCGGACGCTTATTTGCTCCTGAGATCGCACGGCCACGACGACCGTTATCTAATAATGAGTCAACAGACTCTTGAAGCATACGTTTTTCGTTACGAACAATAATGTCCGGCGCTTCAAGCTCTAAAAGACGTTGTAAACGGTTATTACGGTTAATCACTCGACGATAAAGATCGTTCAAGTCAGATGTCGCAAAACGACCACCATCAAGTGGAACGAGTGGACGTAAATCTGGTGGAAGAACCGGTAAGTTTGTAAGGATCATCCATGCAGGGCTATTACCTGATGCAATGAATGACTCTACAAGTTTCAAACGATTTGAAAGACGTTTGAATTTTGTTTCTGAACGAGTTTCTTGAAGTTCTTCACGCAATTGTGATGCTTCTTCTTCAAGATCAATCGCTTTAAGAAGCTCTAATACAGCCTCAGCACCCATGCGAGCATCAAACTCATCACCGTACTCTTCGATTGCATCTAAGAACTCTTCATCCGTTAACACTTGTCCGTGCTCAAACGGCGTTAAACCTGGCTCAATCACGACAAATGATTCGAAGTAAAGAATTTTCTCAATATCACGAAGCGTCATATCAAGGAGTAAACCGATACGACTTGGGAGTGATTTGAGATACCAAATATGCGCCACAGGTGATGCTAACTTAATGTGTCCCATACGCTCACGACGTACGTTTGAGAGTGTGACTTCAACACCACATTTCTCACACACCACACCACGGTGTTTTAAACGCTTATATTTACCACATAAGCATTCATAATCTTTAACAGGTCCGAAAATCTTCGCACAGAAAAGTCCATCACGTTCTGGTTTAAAGGTACGATAGTTGATAGTCTCAGGCTTTTTTACTTCACCATATGACCAACTAAGAATTTTTTCAGGTGATGCAAGACCAATCTTGATCGCATCAAAACCACCTTTATCTTCATTCTTAAATAAATTTAATAAGTTCATTCGTTATCTTCCAATGTATATTTAAAGAAATGTCTCTATATGAAACGGATCGGGGGAAAAGGATGAGATTACTCATCATCCTCATCAGCGACCGTATCAATATCGATACCCAGAGAACGGATCTCTTTAATCAGTACGTTAAAGGACTCAGGCATTCCCACTTCAATGTTATGTTCACCGTTAACGATGTTTTTGTACACTGCTGTACGTCCTGCAACGTCATCCGATTTCACTGTTAACATCTCTTGTAGTGTATATGCCGCACCATAAGCTTCAAGCGCCCACACTTCCATCTCTCCGAAACGCTGACCACCGAATTGAGCTTTACCACCCAACGGCTGTTGCGTAACGAGTGAATATGGACCTGTAGAACGAGCATGCATTTTGTCATCCACTAAGTGGTTGAGTTTAAGCATATACATGAAACCAACTGTTACAGGTCTGTCAAAAGCATCCCCTGTACGTCCGTCATATAACTTGATTTGACCTGATTCAGGGAGATCAGCTAAGCGAAGCATACGACGCATTTCATCTTCAGATGCACCGTCAAATACTGGGCTTGCCATTGGAACCCCTTTTCTTAAGTTACCGCAAAGCTCAAAGATTTCATCATCACTAAACTTCTCTAAATCAACTGTTTGTGCGCTGCCATCTTTGTTATAGATCTCATCTAAGAAACCACGAAGTTCTTGTGCTTTTGAATGCGACTTAATCATCTTATCGATTTTAAGTCCTAATCCATGAGCCGCCCAACCTAAGTGTGTTTCAAGAATCTGACCGATGTTCATACGTGATGGAACCCCTAGTGGGTTTAAGCAGATATCTACCGGCGTACCATCTTCCATATATGGCATATCTTCTTCCGGAACAATCATCGAGATAACCCCTTTGTTTCCGTGACGACCTGCCATTTTATCTCCCGGTTGAATACGACGTTTCACCGCAAGATATACTTTAACCATTTTGAGAACACCCGGCGCCAATTCATCACCTTGGGTTAATTTCTCACGTAACTCTTCGAACTTCTTATTTGAATCTTTACGTTGTTGCTCAAGAAGTTTTTTCAATTTCACAAGCTCTTCTGCTTGCTCTTCTGATTTAAGCTTGAGTTCTAACCATTTTTCACGCTCGATACCTTGTAAGTAATCTTCAGTGATCTTATCGCCCGCCTTAATACCTTTGTTACCCGCAGCAACTTCAGCATCAATAAGGCTCTTACCAACACGTTCAAAAAGGTCATCTTCAAGAATACGTAACTGGTCATTTAAGTCCTTACGTACCCCGCGTAATTCACGATCTTCGATCTCTTTCGCACGGCTATCTTTTTCAATACCATCACGAGTAAAGACACGAACGTCAATAACAGTACCATCCATTCCTGACGGAACACGAAGTGAGTTATCTTTTACATCCGATGCTTTTTCACCGAAAATTGCACGAAGAAGCTTCTCTTCTGGTGTTAACGTCGTCTCACCTTTCGGAGATACTTTACCGACTAAGATATCACCTGATTTCACTTCTGCCCCAATGTATGCAATACCTGCCTCATCAAGTTTAGAAAGTGCAGACTCAGAAACGTTAGGAATATCTGAAGTAATCTCTTCAGGTCCTAATTTAGTATCTCGAGCAACACAGGTTAATTCCTCAATATGAATTGTTGTAAAACGCTCTTCTTTCACAACACGCTCAGAGATTAAGATAGAGTCTTCGTAGTTATAACCATTCCATGGCATGAATGCCACAAGCATGTTTTGACCAAGCGCTAACTCACCTAAATCTGTTGATGGACCATCTGCAAGAATATCTTTTCTTGAAACAATATCACCCTCTTTAACGAGTACTTTTTGGTTAATACAAGTATTCGCATTTGAACGCTGATATTTTGTAAGATTGTAGATATCAACCCCAGACTGACCCACAATTGTCTCTTCATCGTTAACACGAATGATGATTCTTGTTGCATCAACATAATCAACAACACCACCGCGCTTCGCAACCACACAAACCCCAGAGTCACGAGCAACGATTCGCTCCATCCCTGTTCCTACTAATGGCTTGTCTGCATTTAATGTTGGAACTGCTTGACGTTGCATGTTCGATCCCATGAGAGCACGGTTCGCATCATCATGCTCAAGGAATGGAATCAATGCCGCTGCGACAGATACGATCTGTTTTGGAGAGATATCGATATAGCTGATCTGCTCTTTAGTAAGAAGTGTAAACTCCCCTTCAACACGTGATGCAATTAAATCATCAACAAATGCGCCTGTTTCATCAAGTTTCGCATTTGCCTGTGCAATTCCATAATTCGCTTCTTCATAGGCTGATAAGTAATCAACTTGATCAGTCACACGACCATCAATTACTTTACGATAAGGTGTTTCAAGGAACCCATAACTATTGGTACGAGCGTAACTTGCAAGCGAGTTGATCAAACCGATATTTGGACCTTCCGGTGTTTCGATCGGACATACACGACCATAGTGAGTAACGTGAACGTCACGAACCTCGAAGCCTGCACGCTCACGTGTTAAACCACCTGGGCCAAGCGCAGAAATACGACGTTTATGTGTTACTTCTGAAAGTGGGTTATTTTGGTCCATAAACTGCGAAAGCTGTGAAGAACCGAAGAACTCTTTAATCGCAGCGCCTACTGGCTTCGCATTAATAAGATCATGTGGCGTTAAACCTTCTGCTTCAGCAATCAATAAACGATCTTTAACAGCACGTTCGATACGCACTAAACCGATGCGATAGACGTTTTCAACCATTTCACCAACTGAACGAATACGGCGATTACCTAAATGGTCAACGTCATCCACAGCACCATGACCATTACGAATCGATACGAGCTCTTTTAAAACATCAAGAATATCTTGATTAGAAAGCGTACCTTCGCCAGTATCACTATCACGACCTAAACGACGATTGAACTTCATACGTCCAACAGCTGATAAATCATAACGATCACTTGAGAAAAAGAGGCTTGCAAATAAACTTTCTGCTGCTTCTTTTGTAGGTGGTTCACCTGGACGCATCATACGATAAATTTCAATTTGTGCTTCTAATTGGCTCTTCGTCGTATCTGCACGGAGCGTATCAGAAATATAAGCACCACGATCTACTTCGTTAGTAAAGATAACTGGAATTGTGTCAATGCCATACGCAACAAATTTTTCAAGTGTCTCAGCGGTAATTGCATCATTTGCAAGCGCTAAAAGCTCACCCGTTGACTCCTCTAACACATCTTGTGAAAGCACACGACCAATGATGTATTCAAATGGTACTTCAAGATCTTTTACACCAGCTTCTTCAAGCTTTTTCGTATGACGAGCAGTTACACGGCGACCTTTTTCAACAAGCACTTCGCCATCTAACAAGATATCAAATGCTGCCATTTCACCGCGTAAACGAGCGGGAACTAACTCTAAGAATAATTTTTGCTTCTTAATTTTGAACGTATTTGTTTCAAAAAATTCCGCTAAAATTTCTGTATCAGATAATCCAAGCGCTTTAAGAATAATTGTTGCATGAAGCTTACGACGACGATCGATACGAGCAAATACTAAATCTTTTGCATCAAACTCAAAATCCATCCATGAACCACGATAAGGGATAATACGAGCAGAGAAAAGAAGTTTTCCTGAAGAGTGGCCTTTACCTTTATCATGGTCAAAGAACACACCCGGGGAACGATGAAGCTGAGAAACGATTACACGCTCAGTACCGTTAATGACGAATGTACCATTCTCCGTCATCAATGGGATTTCACCCAAATACACACCACCACGACCAAACTGATCGATATCCGCTTCACGGATCTCTTTAATCTCACCAGTTTCTAAATCCGCGATTTTAAGACGCATACCAATACGGAGCGATGCCGCAAAAGTTGTCCCACGCATTTGGCATTCACGAACATCAAACTCAGGCTCACCAATATGGTAGTCCACATATTCTAAAGAGAGACGAAAACCATTTGATGTTGCCGTTTTTGCTTTAATTGCTTCAATTGGAAATATAGATTGGAATGCTGCGTTTAAGCCTTGATCTCTACGATCTTTACGAGGCGTATTATCTTGAAGAAATGTTTCGTAAGAATCGAGCTGAGTTGCTAGGAGAAAAGGGACTTCTTGAACTTCAATTTGTTGTCCAAAGTCCTTACGGATGCGTTTTTTTTCTGTAAACGAATAGACCATGCAATGTGTTCCTCATAATGATGGGGAGTGAGACATATAAATTAATCCTTTGGCCAAAAGGCCTAATTTATACGCTCGAAAAATATTTTCAGAAGCTAGTAAAGGCTAGAGTCAAAACCCTAGCCTTTACTGTTCAATCTTAATTAAAAGAGTGCCTATTAATATTAGGCTGATAACAAATCATCTCTTCTAATTATAGCCTGATTATTTAAGTTCAACTGATGCGCCAGCTTCTTCAAGCTCAGCTTTGATTTTGTCAGCTTCTTCTTTAGATACTTGCTCTTTGATTGTTGCTGGTGCGCTCTCAACGAGTGCTTTAGCATCACCAAGACCAAGACCTGTGATTCCACGTACAACTTTGATTACGTTGATTTTCTTCTCGCCTGCTGAAGTCATTACAACATCAAACTCAGTTTGAGCTTCTGCTGCTGCGCCTGCTTCTGCTGGACCAGCTGCTACTGCAACTGCCGCTGTTACGCCGAATTTTTCTTCGATTGCTGAGATTAACTCCATAACTTCTGCAGTTTTCATCTCTTCGATTGCATTAAGGATATCTTCATGTGAGATTGCCATAATATAACTCCTAAAATTAACTTAAATTTTTGATTGGTTAATAATTCTAAATTTAGAACTATCAGTAAAACAATTAAGCAGCTTCTGCTTCTTTCTTGTCTCTTACTGAAGCTAAAGTTGCCGCAAGCTTCTGAACTGGTGCTTTTAATACAGCTAAGAACATAGAGATCGCCTCTTCCTTCGTTGGAAGTGATGCGATTGCTTTCAATTCTGAACCGTCGTAAACTGCGCCGTCATGTGCAATTGCTTTAACTGCTAACTTCTCATTCGCTTTTTCCTTAAGGAAATTGTGAATAACACGTGCACCTGCCACTGGATCTTCCTCATTCATTGAGAAAGCCATGATGATTGGTCCTACAAGACTAGGAATTGCATCTTCAAACTGAGTGTCTTTCAATGCGAGTCTTGCTAATGTATTTTTCACGACACGGATATCAACATTTGCTGATCTTGCCGCATTACGAAGAGATGTAATCTGAGCTACCGTAAGCCCGTGATATTCAGAAAGTACTAATGAATGTGCACTGTTTGCAACACCATTAACTTCTTGAACCACTACTTGTTTACTTTGCAAAGAACTCATTTTTCACCTTTACATTTTTGGTAATTTCTTACCACCTACAAACCCAAGCTATTACACTTGGCCCTACGGTAACCCTAATTTAGAACCACCGTCTACGTAGACCACAACGATATTGTAATTAAGCTCCCTTGGAATCCGCAGGAGCATCTACGGTCTTAGACTCACCTTTAATTAACGAGTAATCAAAAGATAAGTTCGTATTCTTTTATAAATACTTATACTGACGCTAAATCAACAGCAATACCAGGACCCATAGTCGTAGATACTGTTAACTTTTTGATGTAAACACCTTTAGCTGATGCTGGCTTCAAACGTGTTACTTCTGCGATTAACGCTTTTAAGTTACCGCGAAGTTTATCAACGTCAAAGTTTGCTTTACCAATTGCAGCGTGAACGATACCTGCTTTATCAGTACGGAAGCGTACTTGACCTGATTTTGCGTTAGTGACTGCTGTCGCAACATCTGGAGTTACGGTACCAACACGTGGGTTAGGCATTAAACCACGTGGACCTAATACTTGACCTAACTGACCTACTACACGCATAGCATCTGGAGTTGCGATTACAACGTCAAAGTTTAAATCGCCACCTTTAATGCTTTCTGCTAAATCTTCGAAACCAACAACATCTGCGCCAGCAGCTTTAGCTGCTTCAGCGTTTGCACCTTGTGCAAATACTGCTACGCGAACATCTTTACCAGTTCCGTTAGGCATTACTGTCGCACCGCGAACAACTTGGTCTGATTTACGTGGATCAACACCAAGATTCAATGCCACTTCAAATGACTCTTCGAATTTCGCTGCAGGAACTTTACCAAGTAGAGCCACAGCTTCATCTAATGAATATACTTTTGAAGCATCAACTAATTCTAAAATTGCTTTTTGCTTTTTAGTTAACTTTGCCATATTACACACCCTCCACTTCGATACCCATCGAGCGCGCGCTTCCTGCAATGATTTTCACCGCTGCATCAAGATCCGCTGATGATAAATCTGGCTCTTTAGTTTTTGCAATCTCTTCTAATTGTGCACGAGTCACTTTACCAACTTTTTGTGTATTTGGTTTTGGACTACCAGATTTAATTCCAGCTGCTTTTTTAAGCAAATATGCTGCTGGTGGAGTTTTTGTAATAAATGTAAATGAACGGTCATTATACACAGTAATTACAACTGGAATAGGCATACCTGGTTCAAGTTGTTGAGTTGCTGCGTTGAACGCTTTACAGAATTCCATGATGTTAACACCATGTTGACCAAGCTCCGGACCGATTGGTGGCGATGGATTCGCTTTACCTGCAGCTACCTGCAAGTTGATATAAGACATTACTTTTTTTGCCATGAGGCGTTACTCCTATTGACGGGTCAAGCGCATTTCTGCTCCCCAGTTTTAAAAGACTCAGTATTGTACCACTATTTTTACACAGCAGCAACAATAAAATCTCTAGACATTACAGACCGTCGTCTTTCATAATATCTAGAGATTATTTTAATATGGAAGCGGTTGAACAAAAACATCATCACCCACCCCACAACCAAGCAGTTAAATAATATATTAAATTTTTTCTACTTGACTAAATTCAAGATCCACCGGCGTTGCACGACCAAAGATCATAACAGACACTTTCAAGCGCCCTTTTTCTGAATCAACCTCTGTCACCGAGCCATTAAATTCATTAAATGGACCATCAATAACACGGACTTCTTCACCAATCTCATAAAGAACTTTTAATCTTGGCCCTTCTTCCGCCTGAGCAATGCGATTTAAAATCGAATTTGCTTCACGCTCAGAGATAGGACTAGGACGATCACTCTTTCCACCCACAAACCCAATCACTCGTGGAACACTATTTACAAGATGCCAAACCTCTTCATCCATATCCGCTTGAATTAAAACATATCCCGGAAAGAATTTTCGCTCACTTTTGCGACGCTTTCCATCTTTTACTTCAACAACTTCTTCAGTCGGCACCAAAATCTCACCAAACTTCGACTCAAACCCCTCGCGAGCAATATACTCATGCAGCGCACGAACAACTTGTCCCTCGTACCCAGAATAAGCTTGTATCACATACCAATGCATATTTTTCTCCTACGAAAATGACAAAATAAATGAGATGATATTTTTAATAATAAAATCAACAAACATCAAAAACAGCAATGTGACAATCATCACAATAACAACTAGAATTGTCATTTTTCGAGTTTCATCCATGGTCGGCCAAACAACTCGACGAAGCTCCATTCTCGCTTCTTTAAAAAAGACAATTAAATTCTTACCACTTGGTGAAGTAAAAAACACTCCCGCACCAATTGCAAGCCCGGCAACCAAAGCACCAAAGGAATATAATGCATTCACACCTTCAAAATAGTAGTAAGTGAAAATTCCGACCAGCGCAATCAATACAGCAAGCCAAACCATTCCCTTCCCACTTTTTACTTCTTGACCTTTCATCGGAGCAATTTTCTTAGAAGCTGTTTGTTCCGCTTTTATCACGTCAGACTTTTTCTTTGTATTCATCTTATTACTTCTCATTCATGCACATAAACTTTGCATTATACTAGATTATTTTAATTACATAAAATAAAAGCAGTCAGAAACTACTGACTGCTTTATCTTTGTGGCGGGCCAAGAAGGAATCGAACCCTCAACCTACGGTTTTGGAGACCGTCGCTCTGCCAATTGAGCTATTGACCCAAATACTGCTAGCAGTAATTATGCAATAACTTTAGCTACAACGCCCGCACCAACTGTACGACCGCCTTCACGGATTGCGAAACGTAAACCATCATCCATTGCGATAGGGTTGATTAACTCAACAACCATCTTCACGTTATCACCAGGCATTACCATTTCCACGCCCTCTGGAAGCTCACAAGCACCAGTTACATCTGTTGTACGGAAATAGAATTGTGGACGGTAACCTTTGAAGAATGGAGTGTGACGACCACCCTCTTCTTTTGAAAGTACGTATACTTCTGCTTCAAATTTAGTATGCGGTTTGATTGAACCTGGCTTCGCTAACACTTGACCACGTTCCACATCTTCACGCTTAGTACCACGGAGAAGAACACCCACGTTATCACCTGCCTGACCTTGATCAAGAAGCTTACGGAACATTTCTACACCTGTACAAGTTGTTTTTGTAGTTGGACGGATACCAACGATTTCAAGCTCTTCACCAGTTTTAACAATACCTGATTCGATACGACCTGTAACAACCGTACCACGACCTGAAATTGAGAATACATCTTCGATAGGCATCAAGAATGCTTTATCGATTTCACGCT
>DXHP01000092.1 GCA_019113305.1 Candidatus Ignatzschineria merdigallinarum
GGTGATTACTTTAAAGAAAAAGCTATTGCCTATGCTTGGGAACTTTTAACAGAAGTTTATAATCTTCCGGCAGAAAAACTGCTTGTAACGGTATATCACACAGATGATGAAGCATTCAAAATCTGGAATGAGCAAATTGGTGTACCTGCTGAAAAAATCATTCGCATCGGCGACAAAGAAGATGGTTCATCAGATAACTTCTGGCAAATGGGTGATACAGGTCCTTGCGGTCCTTGTTCAGAAATCTTCTACGATCATGGTGATCACATCTGGGGCGGTCCTCCAGGATCAGCTGAAGAAGATGGTGATCGTTTCATCGAGATCTGGAACCTTGTTTTCATGCAGTTTAATCGCGATGAAAGTGGTACATTACATCCCCTTCCTAATCCTTCGATCGATACCGGAATGGGACTTGAGCGTATCTCTGCGATTTTACAGAAAGTTCACAGTAACTATGAGATTGATCTTTTTGTAAAACTTCTTGCAGCCTCTGCGAAAGCTGTTGGAACAGAAGATTTAGAGAATAACTCGCTTAAAGTATTGAGCGATCATATTCGTTCTGTAGCGTTCCTCATTGCCGATAATATTCTTCCTTCTAATGAAGGACGTGGTTATGTGCTTCGCCGTATTATTCGTCGTGCGATTCGCCATGGTTATAAACTTGGTCAAAAAGAGCTCTTCTTCCATAAAATCGTTCCAACACTCGTTGCGGAAATGGGCGATGCATACCCACAACTCAGAGAGAAAGAAGCCTTCATCATCGACACTATTAAAGATGAAGAGAAACGGTTCTCAACAACGCTTGAGCATGGATTAAAGCTTCTTGAAGCAGATATTGCTGCATTAAAAGGTGCAAAAGAGATTCAAGGTGAAACAATCTTCAAGCTCTACGATACTTACGGATTCCCAGTGGACTTAACGAATGATATCGCACGGGAAATTGATTTAGCGCTCGATATGGAAGGCTTTGAGAAATGCATGGAAGCACAACGTGAACGTGCTCGTGCTGCAAGTAACTTCGGCGCTGAGAAAGTTCTCGATCTTCATCATGCGGATAAAACAACCTTCCATGGTTACCAAGCAGTAGAATCTGAGTCGACCGTCTCTTCTATTCTCATCAATGGCGAAGTTGTAGATAACGCAGCAGAAGGCACTGAGGCAATCCTTATTCTTTCTGAAACACCATTCTACGGAGAATCAGGTGGTCAAATTGGTGATACCGGCATTATCAAAGGCGATCACTTTGAGTTCTTAGTCAAAGATACGAAGAAACAACAAGATATTTTCCTTCATATCGGTATTGTGAAATCTGGCACGATCAACGTCAATGCGAAAGCAATCGCAAGCATTGATAATAATCGCCGTGAACTGATTAAGAAGAATCACTCAGCAACACATTTGATGCATGAAGCATTACAAAATCTTTTAGGTTCTCATATCGAACAGAAAGGTTCTCTCGTAACGGATGATCGTCTTCGTTTCGACTTCTCTCACAATAAGCCCGTATCTTTTGAAGAGATTCAGAACATTGAGCGCATGGTGAATGAAGCGATCCGCCAAAATTCCGTTATTGCGATTAATGAGATGCCGATTGATGAAGCGAAAGCAAAAGGTGCTATGGCACTTTTTGGCGAGAAATATGGTGATGTAGTTCGTGTGGTGGAAATGGGAAGTTCTATTGAGCTTTGTGGCGGAACACACGTAGCGGCAACTGGGGATATTGGTCTTTTCAAAATCACACAAGAAACAGGAATTGCTGCTGGCGTTCGCCGTATTGAAGCTGTAACTGGCGGACAAGCGGTTGAGATCATGTTAGAGCAAAATGCAACACTTCATGAGCTTGCTGCAACGCTTAAAACAGATAACGCGCACATTGTTGCTAAAGTCGATGCCGCACTTGATGAGAGTAAAGCACTTCGCAAAGAGCTTGCAAACTTACAATCAAAACTAGTATTTGCAAATCGCGGTGAAATTCTTGCTAAAGCCACAGATATCAACGGCATTAAAGTCATCACTAGCCGTATTGATGGTGCAGATAATCGTTCGCTGCGTGAACTTTGTGATAACTTACAAGCAGAAACAGAAGGCATTACCATGCTCATTGCTGAAGTAGATGGTCGTGTTGCGCTTGTAACGAGTGTTGATAAAGAATTGACGTCAAAAGTGAAAGCTGGCGAATTACTCAATATCGCAGCAACAGAAGTTGGTGGAAAAGGTGGCGGTCGCCCTGACTCAGCAACAGGTGGCGGTACAGAACCTGCCAATATTCAAAAAGCGATTGATAGCGCAATCAACTGGATTAAAACAAAAATCTAAGCTGCATTAGCAAATACTCAAAACGGCATTGTCATAGCGCAGTGCCGTTTTTTATTACGCGCTAAATCGTGAACAATAAGCCATCCTATCAGCATCATGAGATTTACCCCAAACAAACACTTTCAATCATGATTCTCTGACAATAAATGCCTACTTGTATAACATCATAACTTTGGCTTCAAAATAGCTATTATGTAGCTAATTTCCAACAATATTTACCAGTCATATAGTTGCGATAATCGTTTCAATTGATAAATAGCTACAACAACTACTGGCGCAAGATTGATAAAAGCATACGAACATTTTCCCCAGCGATGTATCACCTTTTAAAAAAGTGCTCCTCGATAATTTCAAACTGCATTCTCTACAAAAACATTCCGTGAACGATTTAAACTTAACGAACCTCAATAAATCATCTATGATGGATTTCTTACAATAATAATGAAGCAACCTAGAGGAATCGCCGCATGTCTGTTATTCAAAGAGAAGCACTACGTACTTATGAACCACAACTTATCAAGTACCGCCGCTATCTACATCAATATCCAGAACTCTCTTTTGAAGAAACTGCAACTCGCGATTTCATTACAGCTGAAATGTCAAAGCTTCAGCATGCAACAATATCTCATCCTATTGGTAATGCGATCTTAGTCAAATTCATTACTGGAAAACCTGGTCCTAAAATCGGTCTTCGCGGCGATATTGATGCTTTAGCAATTGAAGAAGAACGTGATGATATTGATTTTAAATCTAAAAATCCCGGCAAAATGCACGCTTGTGGGCACGATGCACACACAGCCATTTTAATGATGGCATGTCATTACTTTAATGACCATTTCGATCAATTGACGGGAGAAGTCTGGGCAATCTTTCAACATGCTGAAGAACTCCTTCCCGGCGGTGCACAAGAGCTTGTTGCAACCGGTATTTTTCAGGACCTTGATTTCATTTATGGACATCATCTCTGGACGCTATTACCGACCGGCACGATTGATCTCAAAGATGGCGCTGTTACGTCTAACACCGATATTTATACTGCAAAAATCTTTGGGAAAGGCGGCCACTCTTCTGAACCACAAAACTGTATTGATCCCGTTATCATTGCCGCGCAAATCGTTAGCCAAATGCAAACCATTGTTGCGCGACAACTCGCACCATTAGAAGCTGGCGTACTGAGCAATACCTATATTCAAGGTGGACGAAAAAATGCTCTCAATGTCATTCCCAGTTTTGCAGAAATTGGGGGTAGTGTTCGCTCCACAACCCCAGAAATGCGCAAATTATTTCAAAAATCAATTACGAAAATAATTCAATCAACATGCGATAACTTCGACGCAACTTGCGAGATTGATTACAAATTAGGTTATAGCATGACCGATAATAACCTTGAAAAAACAGCATTTGTGCGAGAAATCGCGAATCAATTCCCTGAAGCAACTGTCACCGCCAATCCAACTTATCTTGCTGGGGAAGATTTCAGTGCTTTTGCCGAAATCATTCCGGCAACTTTCGCCTTCATCGGTGTGGGTAATGCTGAGAAAGATTGCCTTTATCCACATCACCATCCAAAATTCAATATGGATGAAGATGGATTTCTACTAGGATTACAGATGTTTGTGAATGTTGTCTTAAACTACCCACGATATTTTAAGTAGTTAACGCGTTCATTATGAGACTTTTTTCTCCAGCATGAATACTCATATCTCACGCATTGCAATGAATTATAACTACTGTCGTAAAGGCAGCTTTCAATTGTTTCAAATTATCTATTTTATTACCTCATTAAAAGGTCTTTGAAAAGGTGAGGCATCGCTGGGGAAAATGTCTGCATGCTTCTATCGATCTTGTGCCAGCAAATATAATGCCATCAGAGTTCAATAATCGGTTAATGCCCTCCTTTACCGTTCCTACGCATTAAGGAGAATGCTCGCACACTTTTATCGATCCTGTATCAGCAAATATCATGAAACCCGACTTAAAAGATCGGGCTAAGGTTTTCCTTTAATATTGATGCACAGCTAGTAGAGTATTTGCGGTATTTTACCAGTATCGTCCCAGTTGTAACCGCGATTCTTAAATCCAAACGACTATAATTGATAGCACGAAAACACGCATAATCAGCATTCTGCCCTTTTCTCTAAATATTCATCAATCAATCACTCGACATCATCCTACTGATTTATCAATGCAATTATTGATATCAAGAATTATTCCTAGTGAATTTATCTTGAACAGTTCGCAAGATCCAGCATAAACAGTTAAACTAATAGTTATTACTATCGTGTAAAAATGACACTTTGTTTTAAGATAAATAAACAATTGTGATCTGTTTTTAGTAATTGTTTAACGCTCTTAAAAAGAGCGTCAATAAATCACTGAAGTCATTAATGAATAATATTATTTACCAACAATCACCTGTCTTTTTTACTACGTTAAGATAAAATAATAAGTTATAAAAAATTAAAAAATCCATGTCTTTTGCAGCGACTTGCCATCAAAAAATGATGATGAGTCACTCACCCTACTATTAACCTGAGGTTTCCAAATGCAAAAAAGCAATCGTAAAAAATATATTATTGGCGGTATTGTGATTATTGGGCTCATCATCATCGCTAATTACTTTTTGAATCGTGATCAGATGGAAGGATTCATTAAAAGTAATGGTCGAATTGAAGTAACGCCACTCGATATCGCGACAAAGCTCCCAGGTCGGGTTGAAAAAATTTTAGTAGATGAGGGTGATTATGTTGAAGAGGGACAATTGCTTGCCGTTATGCAGTTAGACTCTTTGGAAGCACAATTAGCAGAAGCTGAAGCTTATCATCAGCAAGCGAAACATCAAGCAGACTCAGCAGCTGCGGTTATTCAAGCGCGTGAAAGTGATAAAGTTGCGGCAACTGCTGCCGTATCTGCCGCAGAAAGCCAATTATATGCGGCTGAGAAAAAACTCACACGTATTCAAACAATTGTTAAAAGAGGCGCAGCAACAGAGCAAGATCTTGATGACCAAGAAGCGTATACTCGCGTTCTCAAAGCCGAAGTTGCGACCGCAAATTCTAAAGTTTTAGCAGCACAAGCGGCAATTGATGCAGCAAAGGCACAATTTATTGCGGCTGAATCGCAAGTTACCGCAGCAGAAGCAACGATTAATCGTGTAAAAGCAGATATCAAGGATGCTAACTTAATCGCGCCGGTGACAGGCCGAATTCAATACCGCATTTCTGAGCCTTCGGAAGTTCTCGGCGCTGGCGGAAAAGTATTAAACCTCTTAGATCTCTCAAAAGTATATATGACATTCTTTGTTCCAACTGAATATACCAGCTTTCTGTTAGAAGGAAAAAATGATGGAACTGAAGTTCGCATATTACTTGATGTGGCACCAGATTCCCCAATTCCAGCTCGCGTAACATTCGTTTCTCCAGAAGCACAATTCACACCTAAAACCGTAGAAACGCAAAATGAACGTCAAAAATTAATGTATCGCGTGAAAGCACAGATCAATCCAGATCTCTTGGATCGTTATCAAAAATATATTAAAACAGGTGTCACAGGCGAAGCATATATCAAAGTGGATCCTGATAAAAAATGGCCAGCATTCTTAAATGGTCCACTCATTGATGAAGCAACAGTGCAATAGTTCAAGATTTATTCCCGCTTACTCCTATTTGCGACTAAGTGGGAATCTTTCTTTATTTACTGCTCTCTGTTTCTCATTTAATTCATAAGGAATCTCTTGATGATTATGAAAGATGCCGTTGTATCCATTCAGAATGTCTCCTTTTATTATGGCGATAATCTTGCGCTTGATGATCTCTCTATTCATTTTCCAAGTGGTATTATCACGGGCATGATTGGTCCAGATAGCGTTGGAAAATCCACGTTACTCTCCATGATCTCCGGCGCTAGAAAAATCCAAACCGGCGAAGTCACCGTTCTCGGTGGTGATATGCGTTTAAAAGAAGTGCGCGATGTCATCTGTCCTCGTATTGCCTATATGCCGCAAGGACTTGGAAAAAACCTCTATCCCACACTATCAGTTGAAGAAAACCTACAATTTTTTGGACGTCTTTTTGGACATAATGCCGAAGAACGCCGGCAAAGAATTGATGATCTCACCAAAAGCACCGGATTATATAACTTCCTCGATCGTCCTGCGGGTAAACTCTCTGGCGGTATGAAGCAGAAACTTGGGCTCTGCTGTGCCCTGATTCATGATCCTGATCTTCTGATTCTAGATGAACCCACAACCGGCGTTGATCCACTCGCCCGCTCGCAGTTTTGGGATCTAATCAACAGAATCCGTCTAGAAAGACCTTCCATGAGCGTGATTGTTGCAACCGCCTATATGGATGAAGCTGAGAGATTTGATTGGCTTGTCGCCATGGATGATGGCAAGATTCTCGCAACTGGCACGACCGAAGAACTTTTAGGAAGAACCAATACCGATAACTTAGAAGCCGCTTTTATTTCTCTCCTGCCTGAAGAGAAAAAGGAAGGATATGAGCCTGTTATTGTCCCCCCATTAGAACTAGATGAAAATACGCCAATCGCCATTAAAGCTGAGGGTTTAACCATGCGTTTTGGCAGCTTTACTGCGGTCGATAATGTCAGCTTCGAGATTCAAAAAGGGGAAATTTTTGGCTTCCTCGGTTCCAATGGTTGCGGAAAATCCACGACCATGAAGATGCTCACAGGTTTACTTCCGGCATCAGAAGGTAATGCATGGTTATTCGGCAATGAAATTGATTCTGAAGATATTAATACGCGCAAACGCGTCGGTTATATGTCGCAAGCCTTCTCTCTTTATAGCGAATTAACTGTCCTTCAAAATTTGGAATTACACGCAAAACTGTTCCATGTTCCCAAAGATCAAATTGATGCTCGCGTTGAAGAAATGGTTCAACGTTTTGAACTGAGAACTGTGTTAGATAAGTTACCGGAGGATATTCCTTTGGGGATGAAACAACGTTTATCGCTTGCAGTAGCAATGGTTCATAAGCCTGAGCTTCTCATCCTTGATGAACCTACTTCCGGTGTTGATCCCGTTGCTCGAGATAATTTCTGGCGCCTACTGATCGAACTGTCTCGTAAAGATGGCGTCACGATCTTTATCTCCACGCACTTCATGAACGAAGCGCTTCGTTGTGATCGCATGTCCATGATGCACGCCGGCAAAGTATTAGATAGTGATACACCACATAATCTAGTGATCAAACAGCAGACGAATACGCTTGAAGAAGCCTTTATCAAATATCTGTTAGATGCCGGCGCTGGTGATGATATTCCTAGTACAGAAGAAACGCCGGAATTACTCACTTCAACAACGGAAAGTGGCGCTCAAGAGATACTTACTTCATCAGAAGATCACAGTACCGATAGCGATCTTGCACCAGAAAAGCCAAAGCGTTTTAGCTTACAACGTTTACTCAGTTACACCTGGCGAGAAACTTTAGAATTACGCCGAGATCCTGTTCGAGCAACATTAGCGTTACTTGGCTCACTCATTTTAATGGCAACAATTGGTTACGGAATTACGCTAGATGTTGAGAATCTTCCCTACGCTATTTTAGATCGCGATCAAACAACACTCAGCACCAGTTATGCCAATAACATTGCCGGATCACGTTACTTTGTCGAACACGATCCAATCTATAACTATGATGAATTAGATCACCGCATGCGAAATGCTGAAATTGCGCTCGCCATTGAAATTCCCCCCAATTTTGCCCGAGATGTTGCGAAAGGCTCTCCGGTGGAAATCGCCGTTTGGATTGATGGCGCTATGCCACAACGTGCAGAAACCATTCGTGGTTATGTGCAAGGAATGCATATGGATTGGTTACAAAAAGAGGCGAAATATCAATATGGTTTAGAGTTAACGCCGCAATTTAATGTAGAAGTGCGCTATCGCTATAACCCTGATGTTAAAAGTTTAATGGCGATTGTCCCTGGCGTCATTCCTATTATGCTACTTCTAATTCCCGCCATGCTTGCGGCGCTTTCAGTCGTTCGTGAAAAAGAGCTTGGCTCGATCATCAATCTCTATGTCACACCAGTCACGAAACTCGAATTCCTTCTTGGAAAGCAATTTCCCTATATCATCATTGCCTTGTTAAACTTCGTGTTAATGGTCTTTATGGCAATTTTAATATTTGGTGTGCCAGTAAAAGGAAGCCTGCTGACTTTAACGCTCGCCGTCTTCTTCTTCTCGATTTTTTCAACCGGTTTTGGATTACTAGCATCAAGCTTTACGAGTAGCCAAATAGGCGCCATGTTCTTTACGATTATCGGCACCTTAATCCCGGCAATTCAATTTGCGGGAATGCTCAATCCTGTCAGTTCAATGGATGGTATTTCACGCCTTATTGGAGAAATATACCCAGCATCGCATATGCTCACCGTATCTCGCGGAATCTTCAGTAAAGCACTCTACTTCAACGATCTTTCTGGGGAGCTCTTTGTCTTAATGATCGGCGGTCCAATCATTGTCCTTTGCAGTGTCCTTTTACTCAAAAAGCAGGATTCTTAAGATGATCAAAAATCGTATTGAAAATATCTACAATCTTGGCGTAAAAGAACTTTGGAGCTTAATTCGTGATCCGATTCTGCTCATTTTAATCGCCTTTACTTTTACAGCATCCGTTTATACGGCAGCAACTGCCGTTCCCGATGGTTTACAAAATGCCAGTATTGCGGTTATCGATGAAGATCGTTCAACGCTTTCAGAACGGATTCAAGGGGCATTTTACCCACCGCAATTCACATTTCCTGATGAAATTACCTTAAGTGAGATGGATTCCGGACTCGATCGTGGGGAATACACTTTCGCTCTCAATATTCCTCCATCATTTCAACAAGATCTCTTAGGAAATCGTCAACCCACGATGCAACTTAATATTGATGCAACGCGAATGACACAAGGCTTTACTGGCAATATGATTATCAATCAGATCATCAATGCTGAAATCGGTGAATATCTTGCAAGAGAACGCTCAACGCAAGATTTACCCGTAAATTTAACAGAAAGAATGCGCTTTAACCCAAATCTTACCGCATCATGGTTCGGCGCACTTAATGAAGTCATTAACCTTGTGACGATGCTTTCCATTATCTTAACTGGCGCTGCGGTGATTCGTGAGCGTGAACGCGGCACCATCGAACATCTTTTGGTGATGCCATTAACGCCCTTTGAAATCATGCTCTCAAAAGTTTGGTCAATGGGATTAGTGGTCTTAATCGCCGCTTCTCTTTCTCTGATTTTTGTGGTGCAAGGTGCGCTAAATGTGCCGATTGAAGGATCTATTTCACTCTTCATTTTAGGGGCAGCACTTAATCTCTTCGCAACAACGTCTATCGGGATTTATCTCGCCACAATTGCCCGAAATATGCCGCAATTTGGAATGCTATTACTCTTAGTTTTAGTGCCATTGCAGATGCTTTCAGGCGGTATGACACCGAGAGAAAGTATGCCGGAAATCATTCAATATATTATGCTTGCGGCGCCAACCACGCACTTTATTGAGCTCGGAAAAGCCATTCTTTTTAGAGGTGCCGGCATTTCGATCGTTTGGCCATCGATGTGTTATCTCTTAGGGATAGGTTCGGCATTCTTCTTTTTCGCGCATCGCCGATTTAGAGCAACGATTGGACAAATGGCATAATTCTATCTCATCAATCAATCATTCAAAGCCGAAGTAATCTTCGGCTTTTGTATTGTGATCGTTTTAGTGAAATCGGCTTAAAACTATCTGATTAAAGATTCTATTTAAAAGTCGATGCATGGCTGGATAGAATAATTGCACTCTTTTAACTATCTCGCGCCAGCAGTGATAAAACTCTTTTTACCCAGAAATGACTATAAAAGATGATGCATCGCTGAGGAAAATGCTTGTAGGTTTTTATCAATCTCATACCTGCAATTGTCATAGCCTATTTTGCTTAAGATAAAACCTTCGGCGTACAACGATAAACATATGCCGGTGGAAAGTTTTTCATCACGAGTTTTCGCTCCCAATCAAAATAACGAGATAATACTTTTTCCATCTTTTGGGTATATTGAAATAAGACAAAACTACCGCCTGTTTTTTGCAGTATCTGCATCACCGATTGTAAGATTTTTAAGGAAACACGCAGTGGTAAAGAGAGAAATGGAAGGCAAGAAAAAATCATATTAAAAGGCTGATCGAGCTTTTCTGCAGATACTTTGCAAATACTCAAACGACTATCTTCAATCCCATCGAGATCTTCAAAAAAGAGCGGATTAATTTCATAGGCTGACAAAACAGAATCTGCCGGCATTGCTTTTAAAATATGCTTTGTTAAAACGCCATCTCCAGCACCTAGTTCTGCCACTTTTAAATTAGTCTGTTGCCAATTCATTTCCGCAATCATTGCTTTACATAGTGATGGTGATGAAGGAATCAAGGTTCCCACACTTCGAGGAGATTGAATAAAGCTATTGAGATATGTCAGATGCTTTTTGTAACGCGGTGCCATGTTGCACAGTTCCTTCATGATTTAAGGGCGAAATTATAACTGATTTTATTCTCCATTCGCTACCGATCTTTATCGATATAAAATCTAAATTTTTGATTATGAACCAACCATTAATCCTCGATCAATAAGGGGCATTCTGATAGCAAATAGATCATCAATCATCTGATAAAACGATTAAAAATTTCTTATAAATATTGCTATCACAACAGAAGAACATGTCAGCTTTATGACACGTATAAAATTTTTACAAAATATTGAAGAAAATAAATCGCCAGCTTCGCTTGATTAAACTCTGTGCCGACCTTATGTAGTTAAAACGTAGTTTCAAAAAGAGATCTATGGCATGATAAGCAGATCATTAAAAAATTCATGAAAAAGGATTCTCACCGTAAAACAATCTTAAAACGGCTGTTGTAACTCATGATAACGACCTATTAGTAAGATCCCTTTCCTTTTTCTAAAACCTTACAGTAACCTTTTGATTGGATACATATCATCATCAAAAGTTAGCAAAAAAATTTAAAAATTTTTAATAATTCACTAGTCAATTTAATTATTCACAATGAAAGGAGTAGCATTTATGACAACGGATTTCCGTATTGAAAAAGATACCATGGGCGACATGCAAGTCCCTAGCAATCAACTTTGGGGCGCACAAACTCAACGTTCATTACAAAACTTCCGTATCTCCAATGAAAAAATACCAAAAGCATTAATTGAAGCTTTAGCAATCGTTAAAAGAGCCGCAGCACAAGTCAACATGGATTTAGGTCATCTTGATGCAAAAAAAGCAAATGCGATCATTGCGGCGGCTGATGAAGTATTAGCCGGCAAACATCCTACTGAATTCCCTCTTTCGCTCTGGCAAACAGGTTCTGGTACACAAACCAATATGAACATGAACGAAGTGCTTGCGAATCGTGCTAGTGAGATTCTCGGCGGTGTTCGTGGCGAAGAACGTTTAGTGCATCCTAATGATGATGTCAATAAAGCGCAAAGCTCAAACGATACTTTCCCAACAGCAATGCATATTGCAGCAGTTCTTGAGATCAAACGTCTGCTTCTCCCTGAGTTAAAACGCCTTCGTACTACTTTAGGTAACAAAGCGGAAAGCTTCAAAGATATCGTTAAAATTGGTCGTACCCATTTACAAGATGCAACGCCATTAACACTTGGTCAAGAGATCTCAGGCTGGGAAGCAATGCTCGGTCATAACTTAGTTCATATCGAAAATGCGTTACCACACCTTTATGAGCTTGCACTTGGCGGTACTGCGGTTGGAACAGGTCTAAATACACATCCTGAATATGCAACTCGCGTGGCAAAAGCGATTGCAGATTTCACTGGCGAAGCATTTGTGACTTCTCCAAATAAATTTGAATCATTAGCAACCACTGATGCGATCGTTCATGCGCATGGTTCACTTAAAGGTTTAGCAGCATCACTCAATAAAATCGCGAATGATGTTCGTTGGTTAGCATCAGGTCCTCGTTCAGGAATTGGCGAAATCTCTATTCCTGAAAATGAGCCAGGTAGCTCAATCATGCCTGGTAAAGTGAATCCAACACAATCAGAAGCATTAACGATGGGTTGTGCGCAAGTATTTGGAAATGATGTTGCCATCAATATCGGCGGCGCTTCAGGAAACTTTGAGCTCAATGTATTCCGCCCTATGATTATCGAAAACTTCCTCCAATCTGTTCGTATTCTTGGCGGCGGAATGGAGAGTTTCAATGATCACTGCGCGGTAGGAATCGAACCAAATCGCGATCGTATCACTGAGCTTGTGAACAATTCACTCATGTTGGTAACAGCACTCAACACGCACATTGGTTACGATAAAGCAGCGGCAATTGCAAAAAATGCCCATGCAAAAGGCACCACATTAAAAGAATCAGCTTTAGAACTCGGTTTCTTAACAGAAGCAGAATTTGATGCGTGGGTTGTTCCAGCGGAAATGGTGGGATCTTTAAAATAATTAATCTCATCACAAAAGATCATTAGATCATTAGATCATCAAAATATTAAAAGCTATCTGTCTGGATAGCTTTTTTATTGCGTATTGCTAGCAAGGAACGGTTTATCACGCACTTTTTAGAGTAATGTCATTATTCGCCAAGTATCTGTTTTTATGAAAGCTCTGTGAAGTCTCTAAGATTTTTACAAAAACTTATTGATGTTTAAATATTTATAAATATTATTATCTTATTTATCCCATCATCAAAAATCTTTTAAATCACTTTTAATCATGCCAGTCATCTCAATTATAAATAGATAACACCTCCCTATTCATAAACACCTCTTTCACCATCATTTTCAAGTCTCGTTTTTAGTCCGATGCTTGTTATTATGCGCTTTAGATGATATATCTTTCTCATTGTCAAAATCATTTTAGCGCTCGATATCTCTCGCCATTGATAGGAGAAATCATCAACACAATAGGCACGAAAAATCGATTTTTGATGATTATTTATAATAAGAATGAAGATTATTTAACCCATTTAAGTAACACATGAAAATCATTTAATCCAATGACTCATTCATGCTATGAGGACGATTTATCCAATCGAAACTCAAGAGGATCAAAACATTTATCCAATGTGGAACTTTCGTTCTATTTGATTATATCGCTTATTTTCATCTATTCATGGAGACTCAATAATGCTGACTCGTATTTTATCT
>DXHP01000093.1 GCA_019113305.1 Candidatus Ignatzschineria merdigallinarum
GTCTCTTTCTTAATCGCTTCACGCTCAATTTTGAGCTGAATAATACGGCGATCAAGTTTATCCATCGATTCTGGTTTCGAATCGATTTCCATTCGAATCTGGCTTCCCGCTTCGTCAATTAAGTCGATCGCTTTATCCGGAAGCTGACGATCCGTAATATAACGGTGTGATAATGTTGCTGCCGCCACAATCGCCGGATCCGTGATTTCAACACCGTGATGGATCTCGTAACGCTCTTTCAAACCACGAAGAATCGCAATCGTATCTTCTACGGTTGGTTCTTCCACCAATACTTGTTGGAAACGTCGTTCAAGCGCCGCATCTTTCTCGATATATTCACGATACTCATTGAGCGTTGTCGCGCCAATACAGTGAAGCTCACCACGAGATAACGCCGGTTTTAGTAAGTTTCCGGCATCCATTGCGCCATCAGTTTTACCAGCACCAACCATCATATGAATCTCATCAATAAAGAGAATCACACGACCTTCTTCTTTCTCTAGTTCATTAATCACCGCTTTTAAGCGCTCTTCAAATTCCCCACGAAATTTCGCGCCGGCAATCAATGCGCCTAAATCGAGCGAAAGAACACGTTTACCTTTCAAACCTTCCGGTACTTCACCATTCACAATACGTTGTGCTAAACCTTCCACAATCGCCGTTTTACCAACGCCAGGTTCCCCGATTAACACCGGGTTATTTTTCGTACGGCGAGAAAGTACCTGAATCGCACGACGAATCTCGTCATCACGACCAATTACAGGATCGAGTTTACCGAGCTCTGCACGCTCTGTTAAATCCACGGTATATTTATTTAAGGCTTCACGATTGCCTTCGGCATTAGGATCTTGCACGCTTTCACCTCCACGAATGGAATCAATGGCTCTGTTTAAAACCTCTTTCGTAACGCCAGCACTTTTTAAAGTTTCGGCAAGAGTTTTATTCTCATCTAAAATTCCTAAGATGAAAACTTCCGAAGAGAGATAGCCATCGCCGCGCTTATGCATCTCTTTCTCAGCTGCAACTAATACACGCTGTAAGTTTTGACTCACATGAATATCATTACTTCCCGAGATTTTTGGGAATTTCTCAATCGCTTCACCGACCTTTTGATTCAAGACGGCGATATTCGCTCGGCATTGACGAAAAAGAGGAAGCACAGAGCCTTCTTTTTGATTAAGCATCGTGCTTAACACATGCTCCGGCTCAATATATTGGTTATCGTTTGTCAGCGCTAACGTCTGTGCGCCGCTTAAAGCATTTAAAAAAGCTTGTGTAAATTTATCTTGGTTCATCCGAAGATCTCCCTTCAAATATTAATCGTAGTTGGGTTCACATATCTAAGCCTTATTATTTTCTACGGATCTTTCTTTAGCACTTAGATCATTCCCCGCACAAATACAAAATGGGGACCACTTTCTGCTTTTCAAGGATTTTTTTACAAAAAAAGACAATTAATGATTATTAAGCCATTAATTGTCTTTTTAAGCTATTTATTTATCAGCAATAATTATTTTTCAATCTTTTTCGGTAAATAGCGCAATAATTGCCTCATGATTCCGCTCTTTTGCGAGATCTAACGCGGTAAATCCTTTCACGCTTGCAAGAAAAGGATCTGCGCCTTGCATCAAAAGTGTTACCACAATATCAGTTTGTCCCATCGATGCCGCACGATGAAGCGCACTAAAACCTTGCACATCCACCGCATGAACATCAGCTTCTAAAGAGAGCAACATCTCAATCCCTTTTGCCGATTTGAGTTCTACGGCATCCATCAGCGGCGTTGTTTGCAAGAGTGAACGAGCATTAATATTCACCCCTTGCTCATGCAGCGCTTTCATCATCTCGAAATTATCGGTATAAAGCGCCCAATGAACCGGCGTAAAACCATCTTGCGCCAAGAGATCTTTCTCCACTAAATTTTGATTCAAAATCAGCTTCACAGTTTCCACATCATTATTGGCAATCGCAATGTGATAAGCCGTCGTACTACGAATCACGCCCTTCGCACCAAATAGCGCATCTTCATTAAATACGCCAACTTTCGCATGATGCCCAAAGAGCGAAAAAGCCCAAACTGCCGCACGATTCGGCTCCGATTCAAGCTCATTTGAGAGCGGCACCGGCACGGTTTCATTTAAAACATAACTACACATAATAAAGTTTACGAGCGCGATCGTCTGATTCTCGGTTTCAAAACCATCATCTAAAATCGCCCCTTCAATCTGCGTAAGCTTAATCTCGTTCTCTTCTACCTGAACGGCTGCTTTCGCCACTAACTCTTTCGACCAACTGCGAATAAAATAGATAAAAGCACCATCAAAGAAAATCGCCCAACGATCTTCCGGCGACTGTGGTACAAAGAGCGATCCAGGATAGAGTTTGCCAGCAGTTTGATACGTTAACTCACAATCGACTAACCGATCACGCCCATTTTCTGTCTCTACCGACAATCCTGAAAATGAAGCACCATCTTCCATGCTATAAGAATCCAAATTCTTCAGCTGAGCATCCTCAATCTCGCTCCCTAACTGGAACGTAATCGGTCTTAAATCCAATAACGGCACCCCATAAGGATTCTGATCATAACGAATCCAAGGAAGCGCCGTCGCGGTATCTTTCACTTCTGCCATATCTTTTCTCTTCTTATTGCTAGATGTTTTGAATGAGGAATAGTGTATCAAAGAAATGTGTAATGCCGAATCCTATCCCGCTTTGTTCTTATGATAAGATTAAACAATCTTAAATTTTAGCAAAAGGTGCGTTGTTATATGCTCAAAAACCTTCCCGTTGCGACACGAACATTGATTATTGTGAATGTCGGTATTTTTATCTTAACCGCACTACTTTCCAGTATGGAAGTGATGGAACTTGATGTGCTTTTAGGCAGCTATTATCCGGAGTCGATCAACTTCCATTTTTGGCAACCATTCACACATATGTTTATTCATGCTGGCATTGGGCATCTGCTCTTTAATATGTTTGCGCTCTTTATCTTTGGTTCCACCGTGGAATATCATTTGGGAACCAAACGCTTTTTAATTCTCTACTTTATCGCCGGTATGGGATCTTTCATTCTCTTTAATGCGCAGAACTACTTTACGGTCGAACCGCTGAAAGAGGCAGTTTACGGCATTGGGTTATCGCCAGAAATTATTAATAGCAAAATTGATTTAGACCTTTTTGGGCAAGCAATGGTGCCATCGTTCTTTAATACGGTGCCAGAAGTTGTCGCACTGGTTCAAGCTTACATTACGCCGATGGTTGGCGCCTCTGGCGCGATTTACGGTGTTTTAGTCGCGTTTGGATTCCTATTTCCCAATACAGGCTTATCGCTCATCTTTATTCCTTATCCGATCAAAGCCAAATACTTTATTCCGGGATTAATCGGATTAGAGATTATCTTAGGATTGCTCAATCTCTCATGGAATCCTGTGGCACACTTCGCTCATATTGGCGGCGCAGTTGCCGGCTTCTTATTAGTCTATTATTGGAAAAAACGCGGAGTAATTTACTAATGAAACTTGTGTCAACGCTGTCAAAATTAGCACTCGCGATCTCTCTATCGTTATCATTGAGCTTTGCGGCACCGAATATTCAGATTTCGCCGACGGAACTTCAACGAGTTGGCGAACAGATCTATAAAAATGAAACCGGTGGTAAGCTCGATAACTTAGCCGTTTGGAATGTTGGTGAGAATTTCCCTTCGCTCGGTATTGGACATTTCATTTGGTATAAAGCCGGAGAAGCGGCGCACTTTGAAGAGACCTTTCCCAGTCTTGTGCTATTTCTTCAGCAAAATGGTGCACAATTGCCGGCGATTCTCAAACAACATCGTACTGCGCCATGGAAAACTCGAGAAGCCTTTAATACCGCAAAGTCACGAGGAGAACTCAATGAATTGATGCAGTTTTTAGCCAATACAAAAGATCTACAAGCGCTCTTTATCTATCAGCGCTTACAAGCGGCCTTACAAAAAATGCAATCCGTATCAACTTTCCCAGACTTCATTGA
>DXHP01000094.1 GCA_019113305.1 Candidatus Ignatzschineria merdigallinarum
TGACTTGTCGAAAATGGACCCATATTTTATTCTTCCAGTGATCATGGGAATTACGATGTTCTTCCAACAACGTCTTAATCCAGCACCAACGGATCCGATGCAGCAAAAAATTATGAAATGGTTACCAGTTGTCTTCACATTTATGTTTATGTGGTTTGCAGCAGGGATTGTTTTATACTGGATCACAAATAACTTATTAACGATTCTTCAGCAAACGTTTATTATGAAACGTGTTGAGAGAGATAGTAAAAAACATTCATAAAAATGGACGATCTCTGTGAAGATTGATTCTGAGATTGAAGACTGATGTCGAATATTCTTAGTAGAGATCTAATAGGTTTTGACAATTCGTCATTAACAACTAACAATCCCCTTTATTGGGGATTGTTTTTTATAAGGAATTAAAAGTGTTAAAAGATCAGACGATTGCGGCAATCGCAACAAGTACAGCGATAGGTGGTATTGGGATCGTTAGGCTTTCTGGAAGTGAGTCGATTCGTATTGTTCAAGAGATGACGAAATTAACTGATTTAAAGCCAAGGCATGCTTATTTTTCCCCATTTTTAGGAAAAGAGGGTGAAGTCATCGATGAGGGAGTAGTGATCTTTTATCAAGGGCCGAATTCTTTTACTGGTGAAGATGTCATTGAGCTGCAAGGTCATGGGGGATTAGTTGTATTAAATCGCGTATTATCCCGAACTTTAGAGTTAGGTGCGACGATGGCTCGACGAGGTGAATTCTCTGAACGAGCATTTATTAATGGTAAACTCGATCTTGTGCAAGCAGAAGCGATTCATGACCTGATTGTGAGTCAAAGTGAAGCGCAAGCAAAAGCAGCGATGAACTCCTTAACCGGAAGATTCTCCAGTAAGGTCAATGAACTTCTTGAATCATTAGTGATGATGCGGGTATATATCGAAGCGGCGATTGATTTTAGTGAAGAAGATATTGATTTTATTTCTGATGGGAATGTGATTAAGGGATTGAATGCGTTGAATGATCAGGTCTCTTCTTTATTGAAATCTGCCGGCAATGGTAAGGTCTTAACAGACGGTTTAAAAGTAGTGATTGCCGGAAAGCCAAATGCCGGAAAATCAAGTCTTCTCAATGCGCTTTCTGGTGAAGAAACGGCAATTGTGACGGATATTGAAGGAACGACTCGTGATGTTTTGCGTGAGCGCATTATTATCGATGGAATCCCTCTCTATATTATTGATACAGCAGGGCTTCGAGAAACGACTGATCAAATCGAAGCGGAAGGAATTAAGCGAGCAAAGCGCGAGATGGCTGGTGCTGATTTAGTATTATGGATGCATGATGATTCTCAGGAGTTCATGGGGATTGATGCAGATATTGCAGCGCTTAATATTCCGGTGATTAATATTCATAATAAGGCAGATATCTCAGGTAATCGTATCGGGAAGCATGAGGATTATATTGCGATTAGTGCTAAGGAAGATCTCGGTATTGATGCGGTTAAAGCCGCGATTTTGAATTATGCCGGCTTTGAATCGCAAGAAGGGATTTTTAGTGCAAGAGAGCGTCATTTGCAAGCATTAAAATCGGTTTTAGAACATTTTGCGGTAGCGTTACGCTTGATTCATGAAGAAGTTGCGATTGAATTAGTGGCTGAGGAGCTTCGTCTAGCGCAGATTTCTTTGGGAGAAATTACAGGAGAATTCAGCTCAGATGCCCTTTTAGGAGAAATTTTCTCTAATTTCTGTGTTGGGAAATAGTGGCATTCATCAAAATAACGATTTTAAGGTATTGTTGAAATGTTAACAAAAGAAAATCTCGTAAAATTAGCAAGGATACAAATGCCATTTGGTCGTTATCAAGGACGATATTTGATTGATCTGCCAGAGGAATACCTGCTTTGGTTTACAAGAGCTGATAAGGGGTTTCCTAAAGGTGAGTTGGGGCAATTAATGGAATTAGCATTAATGCTAAAAATTGATGGTCTAGATGGTTTAGTGAAGCCACTTAAAGAGAAATAAACGTATTAGTGAAATCGATCCGCAAATACCAACTTCACTTCAGTAATGCTAGAAAGTCTTTATCGGCTTTAATGAAGATAGGGATGGTGTCATCGGTTTGAAATGATTGCACAAACTTTTATTAGGTTATTAGGGATCCAAGGTTAGAGTAGTGCCAATCTATATCAATCACTTGCTAGCGATGAATGACTAGGCTCTTAAATTCAAATGATTAGTGTTAATTCATTTGGTTAATAAAAAAAGCATCACATTGTGATGCTTTTTTGTTTCCCAGATATCAATGTTAATCACCTGATGTCGGGAAGAAAAATAGATGGCTTATTTTTTAAGTGCATCTACGGCATTTTTTGTCTCTTCAACCGTTTTATTCATTGCTTCTTCTGCTGCTTTTTTCATTTCTTCTGCAATCTCAGCGGCTGCTTCTTGTGCCGCTTGTTTCGCTTCTTCAATTTTATCTTTATTTTCTTCTACTTTTTTTGCTGCATCATCAACGGCTTTATCCGTTGCTTTTGCCGCAGCATCTTTAGCTTCTTCTACTTTCTCTGCAGCTTTATCAGCAATTTCTTCTGTTTTTTCTGCAACTGCGTCCGCTTGTTTTTTTGCTTCTTCTGCTAATTTTTTCTCTGTATCAGCTTTCTCTTTTGCTACTTCCTCTGCTTTTTTGGCAGCTTCATCAGCGGCTTTTTTCTCTGCATCAGCTTTTGCTTTCGCTTCTTCTTCAGCTTTCTTTGCAGCTTCTTCAGCCGCTTTTTTCTCTGCATCCGCTTTCGCTTTTGCTTCTTCTTCTACTTTTTTCGCAGCTTCTTTAGTATCGTGCTCAGCTTTTTTCGCAACTTCTTCTGCTTGTTGAGTTGCTGCAGCTGTTGTATCTTTAGCGTCATCTGAACATGCAACTAATCCAGCAAATGCGATAGAGCTGATTAAAAGCAATTTAGTGATATTTTTCATTGTAAAGTCCTTTATTGTTACTTATCAAATACGAATAAGGTTTGACATTAATATGAGTTCTAAACAGTTTACAGAAAGACCCTATTGCCTTAAGGCAGCCTGAATTTTAGAAAGCTCAGTGAGTGATTATTGTTAATAACAGATGATATTATCATAACTATTTTATTAATGATTACAATAAATCAAACAATTATTGACGGTTATTGAGTTTCAGAGAGTAATTGTACGGTATTTTAAGGGAATAAAAAATCCCTTGAGAGTATATTTGTCTCAGCTTTTGCCATAAAAAAATTTGGCTTAAGCATCGAGAAAAGTACTTTTAGACATTAAAGCGCTTACTTATCTTCATCAATCTGTAATATTTCATCCAGGTTTTGCAACAGGTTATTTTCCTGAATAGCGACAATTTTAAGAATATTAAAGAGACTTTCAACAATCTGTGTCGAGTAATTGAGATCATTTAATATCGAACTTGTCGTAAAACCATTGATCTTATTTTCTCGCAAGGAAGCATAGACATTTGAGCGAAATTGACTTTCAAATTCACGTGATTGTTCAATGAGCTCAGTCAGTGGAATGGTATGAAGGCTGTCAATGATTTCAGGATCTGATTTCATCTCGTTTTGATCAAAATGGATTTGATAAGCAATTCGCAGATTGTTGACAATATATCGACGCAAAGACATATAGAAATCTTGTTCTGGAGATTGATCTTTGTAGAGATAGTAACGTAGATTTTTTTGTAAATGGTGACTATTTTTAACAGCTGAAACGAGTTTAAAGGCAATGATTTGTGATGTTGATAATATATTTTGATATTGACTATCCGACTCGTGATATTCCACTTTACTGATGAATGTTAAAAGTTCGCTATAAAGATTTTTAATATGCTTTCGATAGAGAAGGTCGGCATCAACAGGTTCAAGGTCATTATATTCGCTTAAATTTTTATCATCGATCACTTTTGCCGACAATACATCTGTTTTTAAGAAGAGAATATGGCAGATGACTTCTAAGCTGATGCGTGAAAGATAACTGAGCTCTTGGATCACGGCATGAGTCGCGGTTTGGGTTGATGAAAGTGTTTGTTCTAGTAAGAATCGGGGTTGTGTCGCTTCGATTTCGATATCAACATTCTGATAATCCTCAGTAATGCCCACCAGTTGTTTGGGTTCAGGCAGCGTTGGGATCGCTCGCTCTAAGAAATTAGCAAGATAACCTTTTATAGGCCAAAAGAGCATGAATCCCATTAAGCTAAAAAATGTATAAAATAGAGCAATTTCAAGCAGCGGGCTGATATTTGTCGCAAGAACAATTTTTTGAATGAGGAAAATAGCAGGTTTTAACAGCAGTAACATGACAATGCCGGTACTGGTACTATAAATCATGTGTGATGCCGCAACTCGCATGCCGGCACGATCGCTTCCAATAAAGCCCAAAATACCTGTTGCGATAGAGCTGCCAACCATCGCCCCAATGGTAATGGCAAAACCTTGAGCGGTGGTGATTTGCGCTAAAGATACCATCGTTAAAATTAGCATAATTGTTGCATGGCTAGATTGGAGAATAATCGTCAGAATCAGTCCAATGGCAACTAAAATGATTGTCCCGCTCCATCCGGTAAGATCGTAAGAGAGAATATCAAAATCTTGGGTAAAGCTTGAAAACCCATTTCTAATGAGATCAATAGCTAATAAAATAAAAGCAATACCAATGAGCACTCTTCCTGCTGATTTGGCTGTTTTTCCTGTGAAAGATGCGAGGATTCCAATGACAATAATTGGATAGGCAAAGGGTCCTAAACTAAGATTTTGCCCGGCAAGAGCGAGAAGCCAGATGCCGGCATTAGCTCCGAAATTGGCGCCGATGATAATACTGATCCCGGCAGCTAGCGTAATTAGATTGGCGCTAATAAAGGCAATAATCAACATTGAAACAACAGTTGTTGATTGGAGAATCATTGTTGAGAAAACTCCAAAGAAAAGGCTTTTAATAGGGGTTTCAGTGCTTTTTGCAAGAATTCTTTCTAATTTTCCGCCGGCAAGTTGGGTTAATCCATCTTGCATAATTTGCATGCCGAAGAGGAAAAATGCTAGGCCGGTACATAGTTCTAACCAACTAGCATTAAGATAGAAAGAGTAGAGTAATAGGGCTACAACAACAATGATCCCTGTATTTTGAAGTAGTTTTTTGACCACAGCTCCTCACTTTATTGGATGCTTTTGCAGCTTATATTGGATGTCTGTTTGATGATCCCTTTTCATTGGTATTGTGTATTTGCCGATGGGTCGGGAGATAAAAGTGAACATATGATAACTGAAAATAAGAAAAAACAGTATTATTCTCCTGCTAATTACTTTATTTATTATTTTACGTTGTCATTTTTATTTTGCTTATAATCGTTGGTAAATATTTTAATGAGAATGAACCTCATCATAGAGTGATATTTGTTATAATGCGCAAAATCTTGAAAAGAGATTTATTTGAGGATGATTTCACCCAATTAAGTGTTATTAACGCCGGAGGCGTATAGAACGTAGCAATGACCACTATAAGTGATAAAGCGATTATTGATCGATTTGGGGATGCGCTGTTATTTGAGAAAGGTGCGAGTGAACGAACGGATGATTCTTATATGCGAGATCTTAAAAAGTTGAGTGACTTTTTGGGGAAAGCGCAGGAATCAGAGAATATTTCCGTTTTAATTGATGCAACAGACGGCGAACTGCAATCCTTTTTTAATACTGCCTTGGAAAAGGGGAGTAATCCACGAAGTTTAGCGCGTTATCTCTCTTGTTATAAGCACTTTTATACGTTTCTCATTTTGGAAAAGTTACGCGAAGATAATCCTGCCGAAACCATAAAATTACCGAAATTCCACAAGCCGTTACCGGTGACTTTATCGCCAGATGATGTTGTGGCATTATTGAATGCTCCAGATTTAACTACGCCGCTAGGTCTTCGTGATTATGCGATGTTAGAAATCCTCTATTCCTGTGGTTTTCGGGTAACTGAGTTGATCTCTTTAGAATATAGTCAGATTAATTTTGAGGTTGGTTATGTGCGCGTGATTGGCAAAGGGAACAAAGAACGCTTGATTCCGATTGGCGAAGTTGCTTTAGAAGCGGTGAGTGAATATATCTCACATGCAAGGCCGCAATTGCTAAAAGGACGTGCTAGTGATGTGCTCTTTGTTAGTAATCGTGGTGCAGCAATGTCACGGCAAGCTTTTTGGTATGTCATTAAAAAATATGTATTAGAAGTGGGAATCCAAGGAGAAATTTCTCCCCATACATTACGACATGCATTTGCTACTCATTTAGTTAATAACGGTGCGGATTTGCGTGTTGTCCAGCTCTTATTAGGGCATAGTAGTTTGTCTACGACGCAGATTTACACGCATGTCGCTAAAGAGCGATTGAAAAAGCTTCATGCATTGAATCATCCTCGGGGATAATGGGTTTATTCTCATAAAATGACTATAATTTAAATGAGCGGCAAGATAGCATGAAACATTACTTTAGTTAGATGGTTAGTGGTATCTTGAGGAATCTATAAAGTAGTGTATTGGGGAAGCGGTAAAATTATCATTGGGATGAAAAAATCACTCATTTTATTTACTTTGTAAGTGAATCAGATACACTCACAGAATATTTTAAAGTTTAGAATGTATCCATTTTTTAAGACGTATTATTTAAATAGAGGCTTTTATGAAAAAATTACTCCTTGCTAGCACAATGCTCTTAGGTTTATCTGGAGTGGCAGCAGCAGAAGCAAATCTTGAGCACTTCAATAATCTTATTCAAGGTGTGACCATTGAAAAAGTGCAACCATCTGTGATTGATGGAATGTATGAAGTGTTCGTGAAAGAGAGCCTTTATCCAATCTTTCTATCAAAAGATGGTAAATATATGCTTGAAGGTAACGCAATTGATCTTGTGAAGGGTGTCAACATGAGCGAAAGCTATGTGAATGCTAAAAATAGAGATAAGATTGCAACGCTTGATGAGAAAGATATGGTGATTTACCAAGCGCCGAATGAGAAATATGTGGTAACGGTGTTTACGACAACAGATTGCCCATTTTGCCGACGATTACATTCACAAATGGATGAGTATTTAGCGGAAGGTATCACGATTCGTTATATTGGTTTTCCTTTTCGGGGTTTAGCATCTGAAGGCTATACTGATCTTGTTTCAATCTGGTGTGCCTCGGATCGTAAAGCGGCTTTAGATGGCGCGATTCAACATGCCGATGGAAAAGGTGGTGTAGCACCTCAATCAGCAAGTTGTGCAAATCCAATTCAAGATCAATATCAGTTAGGGATTGAAATGGGCGTTTCAGGAACGCCGGCAATTGTATTACCGGATGGATCGATTATTGCAGGTTACTTGCCAGCTAAAGATTTAGCAAAACGTTTAGAGATGTTAGATCTTTAATTTTAAAATACTATAAAAAAATAGAGGATATTAAATCCTCTATTTTTGTCTCTAATCTACTATTAAATACACAAGATTTTAATGATTTTATTAAAAATTCGGTATTTAATTATTTGAAGTTAAAGAAAATTTTAGGCTCTTCATGGTTTCTTTTGAAGAGGATAATCATTTTCCCAATTTTTTGAATGAGCGTTGCATCTAGTGCCGTTACAATCTCATTTGTGATAGACTCTCTCTCATCGCGATCACGTTCGGCAAGCTTAATTTTAATGAGCTCATGATGTGAAAGCGCATTTTTCGCTTCTTTAATAAAGCTCTCAGTAACACCTTTGTCTCCTAAAATGAGGACAGGGTCTAGATGATGGGCTTTGCCTTTAAGGAACTTGATGTGTTCTATTGTGAGTTTAATTTGTGTCATGAATAAAGAAAATAGTTCTCGAAATAAAGAGATAAGCGTATCACATAATGAGCAGCTCCGTCATCTTTTTAAAAGTTTAAAGACATTAGCTTTCGGAATGCTCTTCGCCGGCGTTACCTTATTGATAATTCTTTATTTTATAGATCTCTCGCCGGGAATGGAATTAGCTGTTCTTCTCTTTTTTGGTTTCGCTGGTGGGCTCTATATTGTTGGTCGTGGGAGATCCATTTTATTGCAATACCACGAAGTAAATGCACGAATCGAGAAGGCCAAAAAAGCACAAGAAAAAGTCGAGGAAGATTGATAGTATTGATCGCGAGATAGCGTAATTAGTTGATATTGAAAAATGTTTAAAAGACGCCATTATTGA
Organism: Candidatus Ignatzschineria merdigallinarum; assembly: GCA_019113305.1. Lineage (GTDB taxonomy): Bacteria > Pseudomonadota > Gammaproteobacteria > Cardiobacteriales > Wohlfahrtiimonadaceae > Ignatzschineria > Ignatzschineria merdigallinarum. Next base: position 8,173 of record DXHP01000094.1, read on the forward strand.
TACAGTAAAAAGAAAAGTATTGCCGAGAAAAGCCTCAAAAGGTGAGATTAAAGAGTTGTTATCGAGCAAAGTAAAAAAGTGAATCAACGTTCCTATGTTGTGTCATTCCATAAATTGGACATAGATAAAATTTTGGTTTTGACAATGGATGAAGAGTAGTGAATAGCGATTGAAGTGAAGCAAATTAAATAATGTTCTTAAGTAGATGTTATCACGCATTACAGATATTACGGTAGTTTAAGTACAGATGTATTGGCGGGCATCAGTTTTGCGGCATATTAAGAACGAAAAATTGAGATAAGAGATTATGGCAAAGAAAAGAAGTGCAAGTAGTACAAGATGGTTAAAAGAACATATGGATGATGAATATGTTCTTCGTTCAAAACGTGAAGGTTGGCGCTCACGTGCGATTTATAAATTACAAGAAATTGATGAGAAAGATCGACTATTTAGACAAGGTATGACCGTTGTGGACCTAGGTGCAGCGCCGGGAAGTTGGTCGCAATATGCGATGCATCGTGTTGGTCATAACGGTAAGGTGATTGGTCTAGATCTGTTGCCAATAGACCCACTTGCTGGTGTTGATTTTATTCAAGGGGATTTCCGTGATGATGAAGTATTGGAAGCCTTGTTGGAAAAGTTAGATGGGCGTTTAGTGGATGTTGTATTGTCTGATATGGCACCGAATATGAGCGGCATTAAAGGTGTTGATCAGCCAAAATCGATGTATCTTTTGGAGCTTGCGTTAGATTTTATTCAAGGAAATTTAAAACCTGGGGGAGATTATCTGATGAAGATTTTCCAAGGAGAAGGATTCCAAGAATACTACAAAGAGTTACAAAAGAATTTTACGAAGGTTGTGACACGTAAACCAAAAGCATCCCGTGCCAGAAGCGCAGAAATTTACTTATTGGCGAAAGGATTTAAAGGCCAGTAAAGAGTTGTTTTAATAGGTTTACAAAGGCTGCTCTCAGCGATATTGATAATTTAAATGGCTTTTTTCTTGAAATGGAGAAAAAAGCCCTCAGATTATGAGGAATTACTCTTAAAGCGTGATAGACTTCTATTTGGCTTTTTGGTAAAAAGAGTAAGCTAAAATAAATGAAAATATCTGCAAAGAAGGTTCATTTATCTAGTGTGACTAAGCGATTGTAAATCCGTCATTATTAGAATGTTTACACATTACAATTGATTTCAACTATAAAATCGAGGTTAATCTTTTGAAGTA
>DXHP01000011.1 GCA_019113305.1 Candidatus Ignatzschineria merdigallinarum
CACATTGGGATAATCCACAGGGAAACCGCTATTCTGTAGAGCTTGAAATTATCTCCGCAGATCTCAATATTGTCGGATCAGAAACGACGTTCCCATCCATTGAAATCCTCAAAACATCAATCCTCGATCATAAGACTGGCGAAAAAACTGAAGGAATGGTCGGCAATAATTTTTCATCATATGTCCGAGATTATGACTTTAGCGTTTTACTACTTGATCACAACAGAGATCAACCAAGTTTTACAATCCCAGCCGATTTTGGGGATCTCCATGGGAAGCTATTCCAAAGCTTCATCAATTCAGATGCTTATCAGCAACACTTTCATAAAAGTCCGGTCATCTGCTTAAGTGTGTCAGATAGTAAAACCTACCAACGCACCGAAAATCATCATCCTATTTTAGGTCATGAATATCTCCCAGATGAAAGTTCTTTAACAGAACAATATTTTAAAAAAATGGGCTTACAAGTGCGTTACTTTATGCCGCCAAATAGTATCGCGCCATTTGCATTCTTCTTTGTGGGTGATCTACTCAATGATTATAGTAATCTAGAACTCATTAGCACGATTAGCACGATGGAAACCTTCCAAAAGATTTACCGCCCTGAAATCTATAATGCGAATGCGGCAGCCGGCCAACAATATAAGCCCAACTTAAAAAATAGCGATCATTCATTAACACAAATTATTTATGATCGTGAAGAACGTAGTGCTTTAGCAATTAAACAGGGGAAATTTACAGAAGAGACTTTTATTAAACCTTACCAATCTTTCCTCAAAAACTGGGCTGAAAACTACTCACTATAAAAAACTATAAAGAATAATCACACCTAAGGGATATTTACCATGAAAATTTTATTACCAACATCGACTGCCGGCAGCTTACCAAAACCGACGTGGCTTGCAGAACCTGAAAAACTTTGGTCACCGTGGAAACTTGAAGATGAGATCTTGCCGGAAGGGAAACAAGATGCGCTTCGTATCGCCCTTCTTGAACAAGATCTTGCCGGCATTGATATCGTGAGCGATGGCGAGCAGACGCGCCAACATTTTGTTACAACTTTCATCGAACATCTTGATGGAGTGGATTTTGAAAAACGGGAGACCGTCAAAATTCGGGATCGCTATGATGCGAGCGTTCCTACGGTTTTTGGCACAGTTTCCCGCAAAAAGCCTGTATTTGTAGAAGATGCAAAATTTCTTAGAAAGCTTACCAATAAACCGATTAAATGGGCGCTTCCGGGGCCGATGACCATGATTGATACGCTCTATGATGCGCATTATAAAAGTCGTCAAAAACTTGCTTGGGAATTTGCCACAATTCTCAACCAAGAAGCCAAGGAGCTAGAAGCTGCCGGCGTGGATATTATCCAATTTGATGAACCTGCATTTAATGTTTTCTTCGATGAAGTCAATGATTGGGGGATTGAGACTTTAGAACGTGCCATTGAAGGTTTAAAGTGTGAAACTGCCGTACATATCTGCTATGGCTACGGCATTCAAGCTAATACTGATTGGAAAAAAACACTCGGTTCAGAATGGCGTCAATATGAGGAATCCTTTCCAAAACTACAAAAATCAAATATCGATATTATCTCTCTAGAATGTCAAAATTCCCACGTACCAATGGATCTGATCGAACTGATTCGCGGTAAAAAAGTGATGGTTGGTGCGATAGATGTCGCTACAAACAGCATTGAAACACCGGAAGAAGTTGCCAACGTTTTACGTAAAGCGCTTCAATTTGTAGATGCCGATAAACTCTATCCTTCTACAAACTGCGGAATGGCACCATTATCAAGATCCGTTGCCAGAGGAAAACTCGAAGCTCTGAGTGCCGGCGCTGCCATTGTTCGCAATGAACTATAGCAATATTGCAATCATCATGATTGAAACACATTAAATATCACGTAAATCCTACGCTGTTTGCAAAGTAGGATTTTTTTTATTCCAATGATAATCTCTCCTAATACGAATATTCTGCACTAACCCACTCTACTATAGGAAGATTATCAATGATTCAAATCTCAACTTATCATGACAATAGCAATGATCACATTTCTAGTGTGAAAAAAATATTAGCGGCATACAATCAAAAACATACTGCTCATCTTCAAGATTGTCATAATGAACCACTTGAAATTATCTTAAAAGATCATGATAAAATTATTGGCGGTCTTTTAGGACGATCTATTTGGGGGACATTACAGATTCAGTTCCTAGCTGTTGACGAACAATATCAAAAACAGGGCTTAGGTAAAAAACTAATACTCGAAGCGGAAAGAGTCGCGATTGAGCGACAATGCCACTACATCACCGTCGATACATTCTCTTTTCAAGCACCTGAATTTTACAAATCACTCGGTTACAATGTCTTTGCCGAAGAGGAAGATTTCCCTCTTGGATTTGCCAGATATTATCTGCGTAAAAAACTCTAAATAAAAAGAAGCCCAATCATCAAAATAACCCTCAATGATTAGGCTTTAAGAACTATTCGATAGACTAATCCCCCCTACTCAAATAACAACATAATTACGATCATTCATTAAAAAATTACAAAATGTGCAAAGAATGCGATGATCGGCAAGGCAATAATGGTACGAATTAAGAAGATCATCAACAATTCCAAGAAATTCAAGGGAATTTGCGAACGAAGAATTAATGCGCCGACTTCCGTTAAATAGATAATCTGCACCACGGAAACGCAAGCAATCACAAATCGTGTCAATTCACTTTCAATCGCATGCCCTAATACTGCCGGCAAGAACATATCTGCAAATCCAACCAACATTGTCGGCGCGACTTTCGCTGCTTCTGGAATCCCTAAAAGTTCTAAATAATAGATAAATGGATAAGAAAGATAGGTAAAAATCGGAGTATATTCCGAGATCGCTAAGGCGACAGTTCCAATCGCAAACATCAGCGGCAATAATCCCATATAAACATCTAACAGCACGAAAATACTTCTAAATAAGGATTTGGGAATAGATGGAGCACGCTCTGCTTTATCAACCGCTTGTGATACTGCCCATTTTGGCAAAGAAATTCCTTGAGGGATCATCTCTGAGGCTGAATTTCCTTCGATGATATAGGTATCTTTTTTACGAGATAATGGCGGAATTCTCGGCATAATCATGGCCAGCGATAAGGCGGTCACCACAACAACAGCATAAAATTGTAAAAATAGATGAGTAATATTCAAAAAGCTCACGATCAACAAACTAAAAGCGATAGATGCGACTGAGAAGTTGGTTGCCGCGACAGAAGCTTGTCTTGCACTATAAAATCCACGTTCATATTGCTGTGATGTAATAATCACGCCCACTGCCGATGATCCTAACCATGACGCCATAGCATCAATCGCAACACGCCCCGGCAATCTAAAGATTTTGTGGAACACTCGTGATAATAAAATCCCTACAAACTCCATCAAACCATAATCCACTAAGAAAGGAAGTAACAACATAGCGAAAAGGAAAAAGGGAATTAATACAGGATTGAGATCATTTAAAATTAAACCACCGGTATTATTGCTATAAACCCATTCTGGACCGATTTGCCAATAGATAAAATTCACAAAAATCCCGCCGATGATACGTAATATAAACCAGACTTTTGTTGGATAAAATAGTGATGATAGATATGAATCTGTCACGATTCTCGTGGGTTTAAAAATGCCGACAATCAGTGTCGAAATAGCTGAAAATGTTACCAAAATATAGGCAACGGTAGGTAGAGTATTAGTACTAATGACTGATTTTAATAAGCTGGCTAAAACGCCAATGCCGATTGTCCATTCTCCATCCCAGAAAATAGGTGTTAAGAAAAATAGTACCCCGATAATAGAACATATTATAAATTTAACGAGCGCGGTTTTACGAAAGGTACGCGCATCCTGACACTCAAGTATTTCACTTGATGCCGATAAATCATCTGCTTTCATTTTGTCTCCTTTGTGCCTTGATCTCATACCAAGGCGAGATAATGCTCGCTTGCTGTTTCCCAGCTTATTTTTATTCATTCATCAGAGCGGCAATATCTTTATTAGATCATCGTGATGCCATTCACTCATCACGATGATTATATTAATAAATATCTGATTTATATTTATTCATCGTAGCGTACTTTCGGTAATACACAAAGCATTTCAAAAAGCATGTTTGCGCCAAGTACAGCGGTTGTCCCAAATGGATCATATGGTGGAGAAACTTCAACTAAGTCTGCCCCCACAATGTTTAAACCTTTTAAACCACGAACAATTTCTAAACCTTGCGGTACGGTTAATCCCCCAATCTCAACGGTTCCAGTTCCTGGGGCATGTGCTGGATCAAAGCTATCGATATCGTAACTCAAGTAAACTGGACCATCTTTCATGAGTTCTCTGATCTCCGCCATCAATGGTACCAATGATTTATGCCAGCATTCTTCTGCCGGAACAACTTTAAAGCCTTGCTCTTTCGACCAATCAAACTCATCGGCACTATAACCTGTACCACGAAGACCAATCTGCACCACACGATTACAATCGAGTAAACCTTCCTCAACTGCACGGCGGAAAGGGGTTCCATGGGCAATTTTTTCCCCAAACATCGTATCGTTAATATCCGCATGGGCATCCACGTGGATTAAACCCACAGGACCATGTTTCTCTTTCATTGCACGAAGAATGGGAAGTACAATCGTGTGATCGCCGCCCAATGTTAATGGAATGGCATCATGTGCTAGAATCTTTTCACGATAAAAGTCGGTGATAATATCCATACTTTTGAGGATATTGAATGTATTTATCGGCACATCCCCAATATCGGCAATCTGCATACTTTCAAATGGCGCTGCTTTTGTCGCCACATTATAAGGGCGTAACATTCTTGATTCATCACGAATCTGTCTTGGTCCTAAACGCGTTCCCGGTCGGTTTGAAGCGCCGATGTCAAACGGAATTCCCACAAATGCCGCATCTAATCCTGCTGCATCATTTTGTGTAGGTAAACGCATCATTGTTGCAATACCGCCGCAACGCGGCATCTCATTTCCACCTAATGGTTGATTGAACTTCTTTGTCATAATAAATTCCTCCAGGGTTAGACAAGTTTTATGATTATTTTTTGTGTTCAATTCATATTAGGCAGGTTTTATAAATTGTTCTATGAACATATTCATAAGTATACATATCAAAAAGAATATGTATCTCAAACCTACTATTTATCAGTCTTTCCCTACTTTCTTATCAAAAGATAAGAATCATATAAAAAATCGTCAGACGCTAAACTGACGATTTTTTGACTCAGATAGTGATATCGTGAAATCGGTTTTAAACGATCGTGATAGGGTTTTTAAAGCGGATGCACAGATCAAGAGAATGCTGACATGCTTCTATCAACCATTTATCAATAGTACTTATCACTATTTTTAACTCAAAACGACTATAAATCCGATTTCATAAACTATTATCAATACTCGGGGTTTCTTGTGAAACATTAAGAGTTTGAACGATTGAGATAATACTGCGCACATTTCACCATATGAAAGGTATTACCATCACCGGCAAACCGATCTTCCATGAAATTCGTTTCAACATCAAACCAGACTAACCGTTGCTTCTCTTCAATTAGTACAACTTCCTTATTTAAAACACCATAATAGATATTCAGCTGCACCTGGTCGATCGGATAAAAATAATCGAGAATATGCGTTAATACAAGATCAGCTTTACTGATCCCTGTTTCCTCCAACAATTCCCGATAAGCCGAGTGTTCAATATCCTCATCCGGCTCGACTTTACCACCCACAAAGTTATATAACCCTAAATAAGGATCGGTAGTTCTTTGGCACATTAAAACCTTGCGCTGGTCTGAGTTAAAAACAACTATTAAATTAAAAATCTTCATCACAGATTCCCTTCATAAAATTGTGCCTATGCTTTCGGACGAAGGGCTTTTTGAATGGCATAAATCGAGCCGAGGATCATCACAAATCCTAGCATAGAAATGAGTGTTAAACGTTCTCCTAAGAAGATCCATCCTAAGAAAAATGCCGTTACGGGACTTAATAAACCAATACTTGATACTACTGCCGGCGATAGACGTTTAATTCCCTGAAACCACAATAGATAAGCTAATAGCGCACCAAATAAACAGAGATAGCTGTACCCTAAAATATTCTTCATCGTCATTTCTGGCCAACTCTCAAACCCTAAAAATACCGGCAAAATTAACAAACCACCGAAAAAGAGCTGCCAACCTGTAAAAGCTGTTAAAGGCAGATCCACTCGCCAATAACGACTTAAAAAAGTCCCCAAAGCCATTGACAACGCTCCCAATAATGCGGCGGATACGCCAATAAAATCTATCTGCATATTGGGCGAATAGAGCATCGCAACCATTCCAATCACACCAACAATTGCCGCAATCCATGCGGCATTAGGAATTCTCATTTTTGCAATTGATGCCATGAGAACTAAAACAATGATGGGCTGAATAGCGCCCAATATTGCCGCTAATCCTCCCGGCAAGCGATAAGCTGCCACGAATAACATCACTTGAAATATCCCGATGTTAAGCATTCCTAGAATCATCACTTTGAACCAATCGTTACCCTTCGGAAACTTTCTGGTCCATAAAATCAATAGTAATCCTGCTGGTAAAACCCGCAATAGCGCCGCCAGAAAGGGATAGCCGCTCGGCAATAGTTCGGTAGTGACAATATAAGTAGAACCCCACATGATCGGTGTGAGTGCGGTCAATAGTGCAACAATAAAGAGTGGCATAAACTATCCTTCAAAGTATCTTGATGTTAAGATAGTTTATCTTAAACCTATTTATCTTGAGGTCAAGACAAGTGACTCAGAAAATTGAAAAAAACAATGATCATATCTCTCACGCAATCCAACAATGGCAACGAGAAAAGCCCGATTTAGAGAGTCATGAGATGTTACTCATCGGCAGATTAATTAATTGCACAATTCTAATCTCTGATGAATTAGAGAAATTATACGCAACACATCACATCAATCGCGGTGAATTTGATGTTCTAGCCACGCTTCGTCGAGGTGGAAAACCTTATGAACTAACACCCACAGAGTTATTCTCTACATTGATGATTACCTCTGGCACCATGACTAATCGTTTGCAACAACTCAAGAAAAAAGGGTTAATTACGAGAATCGCTAACCCTCAAGATGCCCGAAGTTTAAAAGTTGTCTTAAGCCCAAAGGGATTAGCAGTCATCGACCAACTCATTTATCAACATGTTGCGCTTGAAAAAACACTCTACCAACTAATTCCTCAAGAGACACAAAGAGCCCTTGAAGCGAATTTAGGTGATTGGTTACAAGGATTAAGAGAAAGAAATATATAGTGCTTACCCGTTAACATTATAAATGTTCAACAAGCCCTAATCATATGCAAGTTAGCGAGATGAAGCTTTTTACTCTATCCTTGTAACAAAAAATGCCGGAATATCAAATTCCGGCATCTGATGATATGAAACATTCAAAATATCCCTATCTTAGAACATGACAGCATTACATCTCCGCATATAATGCCGCTTCATCTAATAAGAGAAATGTAGGAATATCACTTCTCTGAGCAATAATTACTGCACTTTGAAGTTGTTCTATGCTGGTAATTTCAATCGTTTCACAACCATAACCTTTCGCAATTGTTGCAAAGTCAGGCGTATAAATATCGACACCAATCGTCGCAATCTCATGATTCGTCATATAACGCTTGATCTCTTGATAGCCAAAATTATTCCAGAGTAAAACAATGATCCCCACTTTCTCTTCAACGGCCGTTGCAAGCTCCGGCAAACTAAACTGAATACCGCCATCGCCCATTAAAGAAACGACAGGCTGTGCCGGATTCGCAATTTTAGCACCTATTGCTGCCGGCAAGCCGTAACCTAAAGTGCCGTAACCCGTTGCCGAGTTAAACCATTTACGTGTTTTTTTGGGTTCAAAAAGAAAGTTTCCTGAATAGACAATCTGCGTTGAATCGCCGACAAATACCATCTCCGGTGCATTCTCTTGCAAAATTTGTAATACGCGATATTGCACATCCCACTCTTTTGGAAAATCCCCTTGTAAACGATCCTTAATCGATTTCACAATCGCTACGCCGGCACTCTTTTCGCTAAATTTTACCGGCATATTTTGCGCCGAAATATAATCACTTAAGGCCGTAGAAAAACTCGCGGCATCACTGACAATTCCCACCGTTGATAAAAAATTACTATGCAGCTGCTCAGGATCGATATCGACACGAATGATCTTCGCATTGAGCTTAAACTCGCCATTAAATGCCACATCATAATCCGTTTCGCCCAATTCCGTGCCGAGCGCTAACACAACATCGGCTTTCAAAATGGCTTCTCGAACAATCTCTGTTGTTTGATAAGAACCAATCGCTAACGGATGCTCCGGCGGGAAAACTCCTTTACCATTAATGGTATAAAGTACCGGCATATCAAACTGCTCCGCAATTTTTACAACATCCTCAGAATTAGCATTCATTGCGCCGCCACCGATTAAAAGATAAGGATTCTTCGCTTCTTGCAATAATTGATAAACGTCTTCAATCGCACGCTTACTCACTTCTGGTCGATATAATCTTGCCGGCGATAATACTGGAAGATCCACCAACTTCGTAATGACATCCGTCGGAATCTCAATATGCACAGGACGAGGGCGCTCACTATTAAAGACCGTAAAAGCTTTCGCTAAAACTTCCGGCAATTCACTAGGATCCAAAATTGTATGACTAAATTCACAAACGCCGGAAACAACATCTTTTTGACTGTAAAGCTCATGCAATCGTCCCTGCTTCATTCCTAAAGTTGCCACTTCATTTACACTCGAAATCACGAGCATCGGAATAGAATCTGCATATGCTTGCCCCATTGCCGTAAGAATATTAGTCATTCCAGGACCCGTAATAATAAAACATGCGGCAGGCTTTCCTTTCACTCTTGCATAACCATCAGCCATAAAACCCGCACCTTGCTCATGGCGCGGAGTAATATGCTTCAATGTTGTTTGTGGTAATCCTCGATAAAGCTCAATCGTATGAACGCCGGGAATTCCGAAAATCGTCTCAATCCCATAAGCTTCTAATTGCTTTACTAAAAATTCCCCACAAGTCACTAGTTGTTGACTCATATATTGACTCCTTTTGTTATTTTCTATTCTGTTTTTATGCTTATCGTTATCTAAAAGAAGGATTCACGCAATGATGAAATCCCCTTTCACTATTTCGTGTTGATTATAATTTCTTAAAATACAATGAACTTTGCACATAATACGATAATCGGCAGACCAATTAATGTTCGTAAAATAAAGAGCGTGAATAACTCTAAAATATTGAGTTTAATCTTTGATTTCAAAACTAACGCGCCCACTTCCGTCATATAAATCACCTGAATCACTGACGTACAAGCGATAATAAACCGCGTCATTTCACTTTCAACAGATGCGCCCAATACTGCCGGCAAGAAGATATCGGCAAAACCCACTAATAAGGTTGGCGCCGCATCTTTTGCATCTGGCACATTCATCCACTCTAAAAGATAATAAAATGGCATCGAGAGATAATTAAAGATTTGGGTATATTCTGAAAGTGCTAAAGCAATCGTTCCAATCGCAAATACCACCGGCATTAATCCCCAATAGACATCGACTAAAACCATACTGCTATTCTTCAGGGCAGTTTTGATGCTTGGCGCACTGGAAGCTTTTGTTAATGCACGATCCATCGCCCAATGATAACTAGAGATATCACTCGGCGCTTCCTCTGTCACTGGCGGTTTACCAGTTAAGTAAGTCTCCTTTTTCAAACTTAATGGCGGGATTCTTGGCAAAATCACGGCAATAATAACGGAGGTGAAAACCACAACTGCATAAAATGGAATAAAGTATTGTGGAATCCCTAATACGCTGACAATTAGCAAACTAAATGCAATGGAAGAAACTGCGAAATTAGTAGAAATCGAAGCCGCTTCTCGTTCGGTATAATAACCTTGCTCATATTGCTGCGCCGTAATAATCACCCCAACTGGCGTAGAACCTAACCATGATGCAGCAGCATCTACTGCCGATCTTCCAGGTAACTTAAACAGCTTATTAAATGGTTTTGAGAGTAACGTTCCCACAAATTCCATCAATCCATATTCCACTAAAAAAGGGAGTAAAACGATCGCAAACAAGAAGAAAGGCACTAATGTTGGGTTCAAACTATTTAAAATCGTGCCACCTGTATTTTTATTAATCACCCATTCAGGACCTACCTGAAAGAAGATCATGACAATAAAAATCGCTCCAATCACGCGTAAAATAACCCACATACTATTCGGCGCGAATAACTCTTTTAATTTCGGCTGCTGATTTAAAATTTTGGGCTTTGCAAATATTGAATAGAGCGTCAATATCGCCGATGACACAACCACACTTAACGCAAAAACTTGTAAGGTATTATCAGGTAAAAATGATCGTAAAATCGTCGCTAAAATACCAACACCAACGCTCCACTCGCCATTCCAAGGCAATGGCGTAATAAACAGTAAAACGCCAATGAGTGAATAGATGATAAATTTTTTCCTCGCAGAAGATCCCTGCTCAGACAGAACACTGTTTGATGACTTCATAACTCCTCCTTGCTCGCTTAATAGGTCATTACATGCGCAATGCCAATTTTTTTTATAATGCTGAGCGTTATTTTTATGAATTTTAATGATGGGTAATAATTTCAACTACAAAATTAATCTAGATAACAACCAAATCCTTTTGAAACTAATCTTAACGACAATCTAAATACCTTAACTTACTGTAATTAAAATATTATTAATAAAATATGATGAACTTTCATCTTAAGGAGTATCACGCCATTGTTCTATTGCTTTATTCATATATATACATATAAAAAATGTTATGAATTTATGAGGTTTGATCTAATTATCTGTTTTTAAAAGCCCCAAAAAATATTGCATATGACGATCTAAGCTAATAACTTTTTCATAAAAATTTTAATTAACGGTGCATTAGGATTTTTGGTAATCAAATGGTGAGATACGGCATAAGAAAACTCTTCAAAAATGGGAACAATAGTACCCTTTTCCACATATTGCGTTGCATAATCGACTGGCAAATATCCTAAATGAGTGCCTGCCATAATAAAGAGTAGCGTTGTTTCCATTTGCTTTGCCGTTGCGGTTAACTTTGAGGGGCGAATTGGCACAATATCAGGATCTAAGTTATATCCTCGGCGAACCCAAGAATAGTGATGTAATAATTCTTCCACATCAATTTTTGAGCCTACGGCAGGATGCGCTTGGCTGCAATAAATCTGCTGTTTCTCTTCAATAATCTTCTTATATAAGATCTCTTTTAATTTCTGACTAAAATAACCGATGCCAATATCTAAACGATTATTCAAAATACGCGACTCAATCTCATGAGGAGACAATATTTCAATATTGAGCGTCACTAACGGATATTCTTCATAAAAACGCGCGATCGTTTTAGAGATACGCTTTTTCATCAACAAAGGTAATTCATCAATTAAAGCGATATTGAGCTCGCCTGATAAGGTATTACTCGCCTTTTGAATCTGCATCATCTCTTGATAGAAAACTTCTAAATGCTCAGAGAGCTGAGAACAAGCATCATAAACATCCTGCCCTTCTTTCGTTAAGGAAAATCCGCTTCTCCCCCGTAAACAGAGAATAAATCCAAATTTATCCTCTAAATACTTCAACTGATTACTAATCGCCGGTTGCGCCATATCTAAAATGGTCTGTGCGGCTGAAACTCCTTTACAATCAGCGACTACCACAAAAACATAAAGCGCTCTAAAATCACGATAATTGAGTCTTTTTAACATGAAACTCCTCCTTAAATTCCATACTCTATTTGGGCATCTTTAACGCTTCTTTTATGGCTGTTGATGCCTTTCATAAAATCTTTATTTTTCTTATCAACTCATACTACTTTCTCTGAAACAAATCATCCTCAAATGTAAAATCTATATGCAATAAAAATGGCATATAAAATAGAAATATTTATATGCCATTCTCCCGCCTTCACACCAATACTAAGTGATCAATATTAACGCCATTATTCTTCAAGAACGCTGCGACCATTATCGTTGTATTTGAGATGCCAAATGAGGTTTGCATTAATCGCATGATCTTGAACTTTACTACCAAACTGACCTTGATAACCCACATTAAACTCTAAGTTATCTTTCTTGCCGGTAAAGCCAATGCCCACCAATGCACTGCTTCTGCTACTTGTAGTAGAGCGAACATTATAACTTGGACCTGTTCCCACAAATTGGAGATCGTAATCTTGGAATTTATTCCCAAAATCATACTGCCACCCCAGATCCGTTCTTAACGCATACTCATTGTTATCCCCAAAGTACCAGTTGTTACGAATACCGATCACGGCATTGGTTTGACTGTTGCTCTGATGCTTCGCCTCTAACGCTGCTAAGCTTCCAGATTCTTTAAAGCCATTCGATTTGATTTCAGTATGAGACATTCCAAAGTATGGCATGATCTCCATGTTATCTATGCTAGGCACATCAAACATGCGGCTCACTTCCGCAAACACTTGGTACTGATGACCTTTATGTTTTGATTTTGCAGTGCCGGCAATCGAGTTGATCTGAACGTTTCGATCCGTATTGTAACGAAGATAACTATAGTTAAATCCACCTTTTAGATCAAAACCACTGTCCCCCAATTGTGTTCCGGCATAAGCCATCAAATGAATGCTCTTCACTTTACTCTCACTGCTACGAGTATCTTTTAGTTTGAGCTTCATATCCTCATAACCACCCGCGAAACCAAGTGAGAAGTTATGCTCAGTAGAGATCAGCTTATCGTAACCGATCAGTAATCCCGTGCCTTTACGCTCCATCTTCGCCGCATTACCATCGCCTCTGATCGTACCATCATAACCAAGCGCTTCCATCCATAAAGAATCTTGCGCATAGAGGTTTGAAATGCCCATAAACGCTTCGCTCTCACGAAGGGCTAAACGAGATTTCATCTTCTGACCAATTGCTTGGCTACTTTGGAAGATCGCTTTTTGCGTTGATGCGTAGATCTCCCCACTGATGTTATCAAATGAGCGAGCTGCTTCTGCAAAGGTCATTCCTTGGAATGCTTTCGAAACCACATGATCATTCCCTAAACCATCGAGTGCTCCTGCAACGGAACGTCCGTTATAGGTTAAACCAACGCTATTAAAAGAGTTATCGTTACGTTTCAGGTTCAAGGTCACTTGATCTTTCTGGCTGTAATCAAGACTTGCATCTAAGAAATCAAGATTAGTTGTCAGTTTATCAAAGCTACCCGCTACTTCTGTATCGGCTTCAACGACCACCACAGATTGTCCCGCATGCCATGAGCCAGCGCCGGCACGAACATCCATTGCCACATCTTTATCGATGCTCACAATGCCCACCCCACCATTTTTGATGCTCGCAATAATCTTATCGTGATTGCCTTTCTCATCAGCATCTACCACAAAGGTTGAACCTTCTTGGAAGTTAAAGCTATTGGCGATAAGCGTTCCAAATGCCGTAGAACTTGGCTGCGCACCATATCCTGGGGATAAGATGGCGCCTTTACCAATTGTCACATCCCCGTCAATCGTTGCAAATCCAGCTAACGTGCCTTTATTGGCAGTGATATCACCTTTCACATCTAGCGCAGATTTACCACCACCTATCACGAGCATTCCCTCATTTAAGGTGAGATTACCGATTAAGCCACTATTATTAAAGATCAAGGATCCTTGACCTTCTTTCGTTAAACCATTTTCCATCGTGATCTGATCGCCGCTAAAGCTGTAATCATACTGGCTATCAACTAACATCGATTCCACAATATGACCTGCGCTACCGGCTTGAATCTTGATGTTTTGATTTTTACCAGGAAGATCACCAAAGACAACGCTATCTCGGTCCACAAAGGTTTCCCATGTTTTGCCGGCGCTATCGGTCACTTCCCAATTCTTCTCTGCCACATCCCAAATCGCAGTGCCATATTTATCCGCAACTGCGCCCGTCCAAATCGCCTTGCCGTTATAAATCACCCCTTGATTGAGCACAATTGAATGATCTTCAATTTCAATACCAAGAACATTTAAGCGCTCGATATCTGCTATTGAACGACTTTTATAGCTTAACGTTGAGTTAAACTTACTCGGATCGAGCAAATGCTGCGTATAAAGCAACGAGTATAATCCCGCCTGATTAGACGCAAGTGCGGCAATATCAATCGTGATTTCGCCTTCGCTTGAGGTTTTAAGATCGCCGCTAGCATTGATATTTAAGACAGCATTATCTTTTGTCGCGGTTTCTCCATTATGAATATCAAAACGGTTCTCCTCTTTCACATCAAAGGCAAGCGTGGTTGACCCATTTTTACCGCCGGTGTTCAAAATAATATCGCCATCAATATCAATACGATTGTTACCCGCTAAATGTAACGTTGTATGACGACCAGTACTACCCAGCGTAAAGCTTGAACCTGTGCCGCCTAATGTAAAGGTGCCATTATTCGCAAGATCTACTAAACCTTCCTGGATATTCACGCGGGATGTTCCGGTAAGATTTGTTTCTCCTTGCAGTTTCAGAGCGCCTGAACCAATCTTATTAAGCGTTGCATCGTGACCGGTGAGACCATTTTTCATATTGATTACAGAACCCGTTGCAGTATTGAGGGTTAATAGACTACCCTTAATATCAATACCATTTTCACGATACTTCGGATCGGTCAGATCACTACCACTTTCAAACGTCACTTTCGAATCACGTTCTAACTGTAGACGAGCATAGCTTCCATCATTCACCGTTAATGTCTCATCCATAAAGTTCAGGTGGCTATCAGATTTCACTGCTAAGGTTGCAATACCGCCATTACTTTGACCTAAGAAATTGAGCTTATCAAGCGAGGTTCCTAATTGATCCAATGTCGCAATCCGTAATGTGCCGCCATGGATATCAATACCGCCTTCAAAGAGGTTTTTCTCAGTACCGGTTAAATCAACACGACCACTATATTCAACGCCTTGATCCTTACCTTCAATTACAAATTGATCGGTGATCTTCTGACCAAGAACTAGCTTCCCAGAGCTCATTACATTTGTACCTGAGTTTGTTGGATCGAAGGTTGTTTCAGACTGCTTAATCGTGATCCCTTTACCATTAAAGCTATAGTTTGAACGGCCACTCACGTAGATATCGCCGGCAACAATGCCATCAGCCAACTTAATGCTTTGACTCTTATCTGAAGCGAAGTTCACAATATCGCCTTCAAGGAACGTTTTCCAAGTCTGGCCATTACTTGCACTCACTATCCAGTTCTCTTTCGCAGAATCCCAAATAGCATCTTTAGAATCATCCGGCGCAACCCATGTTGCAATACCGGTATAGAGCGTGCCTTTATCTAACACAATCGCCTGATCATCCACCACTAATGTAATGTGTTTCAAACGATCGATATCTGCCGTTGATTTTCCTTGATAGGTTAAATGATGCTGTAAGTTAAACTGATTCGCATCAAGCTTACCAGCAGTATAAAGGAGCGTATATAGACCTGAATTATGTGCTGAGTTCAAGCTATCAACATTAATATTAACCTGATTCTCTCCCTCAATCTTGAGCGTTCCACCAAGATAAAGCGCCGCATTATCTTTCGCTGCTAAATCAATACTTGAGATATGGTTCTCATCGGTTAAGTTAAAGCTTAATGATGTTTCAGTCTTAGGATCTTTACTACCTTCTGCTAAAAGCTTACCAGTATTTAAAATCAGATCCCCATTCACATCAATCGCATTTTTACCATTAGCAATTAATGCCGTTGTCTTACCTTCTGAACCAAGTGTAAAGCTCGATCCTGCACCTTGTAGCTGAAGCTCAGCCTCTTTCGCAAGATTGATCGTGCCATCTAAGATATTAAAGTCAGCCTTGCTTGAGAATTCTGTATTCCCAGCAAGTTTCAATGAACCTGATCCTAATTTATTAAAGGTGACATCGCCTGCCGCTAAATCACTACCTAAACCATTTTGTAGATCAAGGAGTGATCCTGCTGCGGTATTTAAGGTAAAGACGCCGCCATTGAGCATCAAGCCTTTTTGATCAAGATTGCTGTTTGTAGCGCTATTAGCAAGCGTTACCTTCGCCTCTTTCTCAAGTATTAATGCCGCATGATGATCATCTTGGATCGTTAAGGTTTGATCTTCAAATGTCAGATCTCCTTTCTCTGCAATCGCAAGCGTTGCAGTGTGATTCTCAGAACCCATCAATTGAAGTTGATCAAGCGTTGTACCAAGTTGTTTCGTATCCGCAATGCGTAATGAACCACTATGGATATCCACGCCACCTTCAAAGCTATTTTTAACAGTTTTCGTAAGATCCACAACGCCACTAAATGTCGCGTCACTGATCACAAGATCATTGGCGATTTTTTGACCCAGAACGAGTTT
>DXHP01000095.1 GCA_019113305.1 Candidatus Ignatzschineria merdigallinarum
TCTGTTTCAATCCGATTCAACGAGATTTACCACATTTTCTCGTGAGCTTGAGGGTTTAATTGTTGATTTTAGTAAGCAGCGATTAGATCAGTCGGTGATTGATCAACTCGTAAAGTGGGCGAAGGAAAGAGATTTAGATAATTGGATTGCAAAGCTCTTTTCCACGCAAAAAATTAATAGCAGTGAAGATCGCGCGGCGATGCATTGGGCGTTAAGAGCGCCGAAGCATGATCTCAATAGTGAGGTTGATCCAAATCTTACCGATATTGGTAAAGCGGTACATCAAGAATTAGACAAGATGTATCGTTTAGTTCGCAAAATTCACGCTGGGCAATATCGCGGCGTTACCGGTGAAGTGATCACAGATGTGGTAAATATCGGCGTGGGCGGTTCTGATTTAGGGCCGTTAATGGCATCCTATGCGCTCTCTGATTTTGAAGTGAAAACGGCGAAACCGCTCGGCATTCATTTTGTCTCGACGATGGACGGTAGCCAGCTTTCGGAGCTGTTATATCGCCTACGTCCTGAAACGACACTTTTTATTATCTCTTCTAAATCATTTGGTACCATTGATACGCTCTCCAATGCCGAAACGGTGCGGATTTGGTTGCAAAAATCGTTGGGTAAAAGTAGCGCGGCGCTCAGTAACCATTTTATTGGTGTGTCGTGTAATATTGCGGCAATGAGTGCTTGGGGAATTGCGCCGGAGAACCAGTTTTTATTATGGGATTGGGTTGGCGGTCGTTATTCGCTCTGGTCGTGCATTGGTTTGCCGATCGCGCTTATGATTGGGGTTGAAGGCTTTAAATCCTTTTTAGCCGGTGCGCATTTGGTGGATCAACATTTTAGATCAATGCCATTTTCGCAAAATATTCCGGTATTAATGGCCTTAATGGGGGCATGGAATAGTCACTTTTTACAGATTCAAACTCATGCAGTTTTACCATATGATGGGCGATTAAAATATTTTGCGAGTTACTTGCAGCAGTTAGAGATGGAATCGAATGGTAAAAGCGTCCAGCGTGATGGACAAAGAGTCGCTTCAAGTACGTGCCCCATTATTTGGGGGGAAGTAGGACCCAATGCGCAACATGCTTTTTATCAATTGTTGCATCAAGGTACACATGCGGTCAGTTCAGATTTTATTGCGCCGATTGCACGTTATAATGCCGCGCAATTTACCTATTCTGATAATGCCGAAGCGCTGCGAGAGCAGCATCAATTAGCATTAGCGAATTGCTTCGCGCAATCACGGTTGCTGGCATTTGGTAATGGTGCTTTAAATGCATCATTAGATGCTTCATTGCAAACAGAGATTCCGCTCTATAAACAGTATCGTGGTAATCAACCGAGCACAACGATATTGTTAGATGCATTAATGCCGCACACATTAGGGATGTTAATCGCGCTCTATGAGCATAAAGTTTTTGTGCAATCGGTATTATGGGATATTAATCCATTTGATCAGTGGGGCGTGGAGAAGGGAAAAGAGATCGCGAATCAACTACTGCCTTTTATCAATGGTGAGAAGCAAGTCGCTAGCACTTTAGATGCATCGACCGAAGGCTTAATTAAGCATTTATTACAAAATGAACAACAGCTACGAAATGTACACAACGAAGAGAGTGATAAGCAATGACAACAATATTAGTTACAGGCGGCGCAGGTTATATCGGATCACATACTTGTGTTGAACTCTTAAATGCAGGCTTTGAAGTGATCGTGATCGACAATCTATCGAATAGTTCAGAAGAATCCTTAAAGCGGGTGGCAGCGCTAACGCAAAAATCCTTAACCTTTGTCAAAGGCGATATTCGAGATACCGCCATGTTAACTCAGCTTTTTGAGAAGTATCAAATTGATGCCGTGATTCACTTTGCTGGTTTAAAAGCAGTCGGTGAAAGTCAGGAAAAGCCGCTCATCTACTTTGATAATAATATTGCCGGCTCTATCTCGTTAATGAAAACGATGAAGCAAGCGGGCGTTTATCATCTGGTATTTAGCTCATCTGCAACCGTGTATGATGAAGCGAATATCTCGCCATTAACTGAAGAAATGCCGACGGGAATGCCGTCAAATAACTATGGTTATACCAAATTGATTGTGGAGCAACTGCTGCAAAAAGAAGCGTTAGCAGATGCGGCATGGTCGATCGCATTACTGCGTTACTTTAATCCTGTTGGTGCGCATGAAAGTGGTTTAATTGGCGAAGATCCGCAAGGGATTCCGAATAATCTAATGCCCTATATTACGCAAGTTGCCGTTGGCAAGCGGGAGAAGCTGTCGATTTACGGGGATGATTATGAGACGGAAGATGGTACGGGTATTCGAGACTATATTCATGTTGTAGATTTAGCAAAAGCCCATCTATGCGCTCTTGAAAACCGTCTGCAGAGCCAAGGTTGCCGTGCATGGAATATTGGTACCGGCAATGGTACGTCAGTGCTTGAGATGAAAAATACCTTTGAGTCGGTCAATAGTGTTACCATTCCATTTGAGATCGCCCCAAGGAGAGACGGCGATGTCGCGATCTCTTTTGCCGATAATGCAAGAGCACAGAAAGAGCTCGGCTGGAAGCCAGAACATACCCTAGAAGATATGCTTAAAGATAGCTGGCGCTGGCAATCACAAAATCCGAAAGGGTATTGTTAAGATAGAAAGCTGGGAATGATCCCAAATATTTTGGGAGCCAGTGAACTTTTATAATTTATTAGTACTATATTTATAGATAGCTATATATAATATTTTTTATGTTGATAAATTAGGTGCTTGATTTAAAGTTATCGATTGTATATGTGATGAATAAATTGATTGAAATAAAGGGCTTCCACACTTGTTACTATAGGCAAGGGGATTGTAAAGCAGAACTAGTGAATTTGGTTCCATTTTTATGTAATCCTCATAAAGTTCAATGGTTAGGCATTGGATATTATTTTTGGACTGATAGCCCTCATTTTGCACATGAATGGGGTAAATTTGGTTATTCTGGAGAGTATTCGATTAACCAATTTTCAATAATTATGAATCGTGATAAATTACTGGATTTAGTAGGGACTGTTTCAGATCAGTTAAAATTTCAAAACTTCATCCAACAGTTATTTAACACATTAGAGAGGATATTAGATAAAAATCCGGAGATGGATAATTGTCGTATTCGTCAGAAATTACAGAGAGTTCGAAATGGGGTTGTTTCTACTGTGATTGAGCTTTCTCGAGAGTTTAAATTATTAGATTTCTGGGCGATAAAAGCAGCGGATATTCCTAAAAGTTCACAAGAATATCGATTTAAGGAAAAGGGTAGGTCAGAAATCTTAGTTTTACCAACACGACAGCAAGTGGTAATCTACGAAGAAGCTAAGGAGTGTATTATATATGATTCTTGGATTTATCCTGTTGAGAGTCATGAGGAGTAAATTATGGGTTTTCATTTAGAGCGATTAGATTTAAATAGTGATAATTTTGAAGATTTTTTAGATCGTTTTATAGAAGTAGATGATATTCATCAAAGTGAAGATAATTTTTTTCATTCGATTAAAATTGCTGATTTTTTAGAAATAAACTTTACTCATGAAACACAGCAATATCCATGGGATCTATATTTTAAAGATCATTTTATGAGCGCCTCATTTAAAAAAAATTCTTATACATTATTTTCTGATGTAGTGAAAGATAAAGATGGATGTGACTGGCATTATCGATATGAGAGCAAAGATTGTTTTGACAGTGAAAGCACTTTGACAGAAAGAGTTTCAAATCGTAAC
Source organism: Candidatus Ignatzschineria merdigallinarum (assembly GCA_019113305.1). Classification (GTDB taxonomy): domain Bacteria; phylum Pseudomonadota; class Gammaproteobacteria; order Cardiobacteriales; family Wohlfahrtiimonadaceae; genus Ignatzschineria; species Ignatzschineria merdigallinarum. Next base: position 3,762 of record DXHP01000095.1, read on the forward strand.
GAAAATGCTAGTGTTAAAGATAAGATTCCTTTTGTGCTTTATCCTACTCTTAAGAAGATTGTTGATTCTGATGCTATCGCTATCGATGAAGAACCTCTGATTGAATTAAATCATAATCAAATATTGGCAGCCTAATAATGAAAATACAATTAATATCTTGAATTCTAATTCCTAACGCAACAGTTAATGTTTAGTCATCTGAGTAGCTTCATATTCCTTGTGAAATAGTTCTGTTATAACTTCGATAGGCGACCTAAAATTAAAGCGTTTTCGAGGTCTACTG
>DXHP01000096.1 GCA_019113305.1 Candidatus Ignatzschineria merdigallinarum
CACGCGTTATAAGAAATAGCGGAGCTAGAAGAAGTCGCGATTGTCTTTAATATTAAAGGTGAATCACTTCTTCTATCGATCGAAATGGTTGTCATGATGGAAAGGCTAGTTTGACTAGCCTTTTTTGAGCCTATAAACAGCATTAACTTGTGCTAACCATTTTATAGTGAAATCGGCTTAAGACTATCTGATTAAGGATTTTATTTAAAAGACGACGTATGGCTGGAGAGAATGTTTGCACTCTTTTTAGCAATCCCGCGCCAGCAGTTATTGCTCAGTTTTTTTAAGCCAAAATGGTAATAAAAGCTATATTCTTTGTGAAAGAAATATTTATTGAAAAGTGAAGGAATAATGCAGATAGAACAATTACATGATTATAGATTGGCGCCAATGTCACTTTTATTGCTTGCCGATCCTAGTGAATCTACTGTTGCCGAATATCTTGCAACGAGTACATTATTGGTGGCGAAGATTGAAGGTGAGATTGCCGGCATTATTGTCTTGAAGCAATTAGATGCCGAGATGGTAGAGATTATGAATCTTGCTGTTGATGAAAATTATCAGCGTCTGGGAATCGGACGTAAGCTTATTGCGGCGGCATTAGATCATGCTAAAATCGCCGGCATTCAATCTGTGAAAATTGCGACCGGCAATAGTAGTATTCATCAGCTCAAGCTTTATCAATCTTGCGGTTTTATAATTGATCAAGTGATTGAGGATTACTTTATAGCGCATTATCCTGAGCCCATCTTTGAAGATGGTATTCAGTGCCGAGATCGAGTGGAATTACTGTATCGATTTGACAGTGATCTCTGAAGATCATGGTGGGGATTGAGATATTCTATCAAAAATGCCGGTACTAAAGCCGGCATTTGTGGTTAATGAACCTTTGTTGCAGATCTACTTTTAAAATCGATTTTATAGTGAAATCGGCTTAACGCTATCTGATTAAAGATTTTATTTAAAAGTCGATGCATAGCTGGAGAAAATGGTTGTATGCTTTTAGCGATCCCGGGCCAGCAGTTATAAAGGTTTTTTTTAAAGCAAAATGGCTATCCAATTCTTAAGTCAAAGAGTTATCGAGATAGTGCGCTTTTTCACGATAGATACGAACGCCGACGGCATCTGTATTTTCGATTGCTGTGAGTTTATTGAGTTCGATCGTTAATGCTGGAATATTAAACTCTTCGATCAGCTGCTTTGCCAGCTTCTCCGTGAACGTTTCCACCAATAGAAATGCCGAGTTTTTCGCAAAATCCTTAATGTAATTGCTGACCTTTTCATAATCTAGCGTGAGCGCAATATCATCACTATTTGCTGCCGGACGGTTGTTCCACTCCATTTCAAGATTGAGTGTAATCGGTTGAATATTGGTGCGTTCATGAGGATAAATGCCGATGATGACATCGAGCGCAATATTTTTAATAAAAACAATATCAGGTTTGGGAAGGTGGATATTTTGCATAATCAGGTTCTGTCCATTGTGATCAAGGTAGAATGCCGGAAAGTTGATATTCATATTGAGAATATTGGTTTTTCCAGCATTGATATGAGGTTAAATAAGGTTCTTAGTAGAGCGCGACAGGATAAGATCCTAGTACTTTAAAGAATGAGGAAACTTCTTCGATCTCTTTGAGTGCGAGTTGTAATCCGTGTTCTTCATAATGTCCTAGGACATCAATAAAGAAGACATAGCTCCAATTGCTGTTTTTGGAAGGGCGAGATTCAATGCGCGTCATCGTAATATTATATTTTGATAATGGTGCGATGAGATGCAGGAGTAATCCCGGACGATCATTCGCTGAAACAAGAATCGTTGTTTTATCGCTGCCACTTGCCGGAATACGTTTGCTACCGATAATAAGGAAGCGAGTGCTGTTAGTCAGATTATCCTCGATATTTTTTTCGAGAATGGGAATGTTATAAACTTCGGCAGCTTGTTTGCCACCAAGCGCCGCAGTGCCAGCTTCTTTTGTGGCGCGTTCTACGGCACCGGCATTGGAATTCGTGGCAATTTGTTCCACATGTGGGAGATGTTCATCAATCCATGAGCGACATTGTGCGAGTGATTGAGGATGTGCGTAGAGCGTTTTAATCGCTTTCAGATCCGTCTCATTCGACATTAAATTCTGATGGATTTTGAGTTCTGTTTCACCGCAGATATAGACATTTGAACTAGGGAAGCAATCGAGCGTTTGATTCACAGCGCCTTCGGTGGAGTTTTCAATGGGAACAACGCCGAAATCATATTTTCCTGATTCAACGGCATGGAAGATCTCATCAATGGTGCGAATCGGTGTGCGTAGCGCTGAGCCGCCAAAGTGTTTAATCGTCGCCTCTTCGGTAAAAGTACCTTCAGGACCGAGATAGCCAATATTGAGAGGTTTTTCGAGTGATAAACAGACCGACATAATTTCTCTAAAAAGTCGTGCGATATCGGTATCAGGAATCGGTCCGGGATTTGCTTTCATTTTATTCGCTAATACTTGCGCTTCGCGTTCTGGACGATACATTTCTGTATCACCGCTTGCGATCTTAATATCGCCAATCGCTTTTGCCTCGATCGCGCGTTCGTTGAGAAGTCTTAAAATTTCACTATCGATTTTATCGATCGCTTCGCGATGCGGCGCAAGGGGATTCTGCTGTGTCTCGTTTGTCATTTTTCTTCCATATCATCAATGAGCGCTGTGAAATGCCGGCAACTCAATGTTCTTCGGGGTTTATCGTGAAATCCTTACAATATGCTGTATGATTTAATGAATATTTCAATCTCTATTTGGAATCTTAGTGTAGAAGCAAGGCTTGAGCAATAGGCTTCTTCAGTAGAGATAGAAAGCAATCAGCTAAAGCATTTTTTAAGTATTAAATTTTCATCCAATCACGACTGACTCAGTCGTCGCATAAAACGAAAGGTGAACAATGAATAATATTATGGGTTTCGAAGGCAAAAATCCAGAGTTTGGTGAACGGACATGGATCGATCCGAGCGCACGTTTAATTGGGGATATCCAATTAGGTGACGATGTTTCGATTTGGCCTGGTGTGATTATTCGCGCAGATGTAAACCATGTGGTGATCGGCGATCGTACGAATATTCAAGATGGTTCAATTATTCATGTAACTAATGTCGGCGCAAATCCACCGCATGGTTACCCGACGATTATTGGTAATGATGTGACCGTTGGGCATGGCGCAATGCTTCATGGTTGCACGGTGGAAGAGGGGGTTCTCATTGGTATGCGCGCCGTTTTACTAGATGGTTCGAAAGTCGAGAAACATAGTATTTTAGGTGCGGGTGCATTATTAGCGCCGGGGAAAGTTGTGAAAACTGGCGAAGTTTGGGTCGGTGCGCCGGCACGCCGGATTAAAACCTTAACGGATAAAGAGATCGAAGGTCTGTTTTTTTCGGCGGCGCAATATGTCACTTTAAAAGATCGTTATTTGAAAGATTGGGCTGGGGATTTTTAATATATGTTGTATACCAAAGATTGTTTTCAGCCTCATAATGACGATGAAGTTTTTGATCTTATTGATCGAACTGTGCTCGGAACTCTAATTACTCCACATGAAGAAGGATTAGCTATTTCTCATCCGATATTCATGGTCGACCGAGAGAACCGTAAACTTATTTCGCATATAGCGATGAATAATGATCATGGAAAGTACTTGCAAGCGGGATTATCTTCGGTGGCTATATTAATGGATTCTGGGAGTTATATCTCATCTTCTTGGTATCCGAATTATCCAGAGCGAGATAATGCACCAACATGGAATTTTATGGTGGCCCATATTCATGGAAAGCCTCAAATGATAAGCGAGAAAGAAACGGTAAATCATCTATATGATTTAGTGGATCACATGGAACAAG
>DXHP01000097.1 GCA_019113305.1 Candidatus Ignatzschineria merdigallinarum
TGACAACAACCGCGGAGAAGGTCGTCCATTCAGCCGTGATAACAACCGCGGCGAAGGTCGTTCATTCAGCCGTGACAACAACCGCGGCGAAGGTCGTTCATTCAGCCGTGACAACAACCGCGGCGAAGGTCGTTCATTTAATCGCGACAATAATCGTGGCGAAGGTCGTAACTTTGGATCACAAGATTCTCGTCGTCACAACCGTGATGAAAAACGTACTTTCAATCGTGAAGAACGCTTTTCACCAAAAAGATCACGCGACTAATCTTCACTTGTAGTCTTACTACTCATAAAGATCTTTTGCCACCGCAAGAGGTCTTTATTTATTTTATCGCTCCCATTTTTAATACAAAGGGATATAAGATAAAAAACATATAAGAGTTCTATTAAATATGATCATTCATCAGTTTTTATAAAATTGCGCATACTAATTGATAATTACTTGAATTCACACTTAACTAAACGAGAGGAACAGAATTTATGACCGCTCCACTAGCGTTAAAAATTACTGATCTAAAAAAACAGTATCGAAATGGTAAAGTTGCCCTAAAAGGGATTAACCTTGAAGTTAAAGAAGGGGATTTCTTTGCCCTTCTTGGTCCTAATGGTGCCGGAAAATCCACAACAATCGGGATTATTACCGATCTTGTTGAACCCTCTTCAGGTTCCGTTGAAGTCTTTGGTGTGAATACCAAGAAAAATAAAAATCTGGCAAAATCCATGATTGGCTTAGTACCTCAAGAGTTTAACTTTAACCCCTTTGAACCCTGTGAAGAGATCGTTATCAACCAAGCCGGTTATCTTGGCATTCCGCGCACTGAGGCAAAAAAAAGAACAGCCGAACTCTTAGCGCTACTCGATCTCACAGATAAAGCAAAAGTCATGGCAAGAGAGTTATCAGGCGGAATGAAACGCCGTCTCATGATTGCTCGCGCATTAGTTCACAATCCTAAACTTCTGATTCTAGATGAACCCACTGCCGGCGTTGATATTGAAATTCGTCGTCAAACATGGGAGTTGATGCAAAAAGTGAACGCTGCCGGCACTACGATTATTCTCACAACACACTATTTAGAAGAAGCTGAGCAGATGTGTAAAAACATTGCCATTATTAATCATGGCGAAATTGTTCAACAAAGCTCTATGAATGCCCTACTTCGCGAACTGCAATCAGAATCATTTATTCTCGATCTCAGTCATTCTGTGAATGAGTTGCCGGTTATTGCAGGTATCGAATTAAAACTCATTGATACGATGACATTAGAAGCAGAGATCACTAAACCGTATACGATCAATGATCTCTTCATCGGTCTTAACACTAAAAATATCAAAATCGATACGATGCGCAATAAAGCAAACCGTTTAGAAGAGCTCTTCCTTCGTATTACCAGTAAACCTCTCGACACGCATCTAGAAGGAGAAAAAAATGAGTAATCGCGCTTATTGGATTGCCTTTTACACGATTATTACCAAAGAGATTTATCGCTTTATCCGTATCTGGCCACAAACTCTTTTACCACCGCTCATTACAACCATTCTCTACTTTTTGATTTTCGGAAAAGTCGTCGGAGAACGGGTCGGAAGTATGGATGGCGTTAGTTACGCGCAGTTTATCGCGCCGGGGCTGATTATGATGACCGTGATCAGCAACAGTTACTCAAATGTTGTCTCTTCATTTTTTAGTGCTAAATATACTAGCCATATTGAAGAGATGCTCGTTGCACCAGTACCCAATCTTGTCATTATTGCTGGCTATGTGATGGGCGGCGTTGCTCGTGGTTTAGCGGTAGGCGGTATTGTAACCATTGTCGCGCTCTTCTTCATTGATATGCAGATCAATAATATCGCTTTGATGATTCTCATCTTCCTACTCACCTCTCTCGTCTTCTCATTAGCGGGATTGATTAATGCGATTTTCGCGAGAAGTTTTGATGATATCTCCATTATTCCCACCTTTATTTTAACGCCATTAACCTATCTGGGCGGTGTATTCTACTCAGTTTCACTGCTCCCAGGATTCTGGCAAAACATCTCCTATTTCAACCCGGTTCTCTACATGGTAAGCGCATTTCGTTACAGTATTTTAGGAGTTTCAGATATTAATATCTGGACAGCCATTACCTTACTATTAGGCTTTTTCATTATCCTCTTTAGTGTTGCTTATTATCTTTTAAATAAAGGGATTGGGTTAAAATCTTAAATCACGATCAAGAAATGCTTCTTACCCACAACCATTCGGTAAGAAGCATCGAAGTTTTTACGAAAAAGCAGTATGATATTCATAATTTCCCCTAGCGATCAAGAGATGACTCTGTCGTCCACAAGATCCGCCTCTAGTAAAAACTAGAACATTTAAAAAATCTAATTTGAGAAAATTTGTATGAAATACTTTCGCTTATTCGGCACATTACTATTAGCAGGAACGATTACTGCTTGTGCCGGCAATCCACCGAATCCTTATGATCCATATGAAGGCTATAACCGTCCCACTTATGAATTTAATACGGCATTTGATAATGCAATCTCTAAACCAGTTGCTAAAGGCTACGTCAAAGTCGTTCCGAAAACCGTAAGAACCGGCGTTGCCAACTCTCTTAGTAACTTAGGAGATACACATAATGCCGTTGTGAATGTGACACAAGGTGAGTTTTTAGCTGCACTTGAAAGTGTCCATCGATTTGTCTTTAACTCAACATTTGGTTTACTCGGCTTTATTGATTTAACCGAGTCATTTAACCTTCCGCCCAAAAGACAAAATGATATGGGAACAACCTATGCCAAAATGGGTTGGGCAAATAGTAATTACTTCGTGATTCCTTTCGTTGGTCCATCGACCTCACGTGATACCGTCGGCGTTGTCAGCGATGTCTTTGTCAATCCTGCAACTTATGCCTTCAATGACTGGCAAGCTGTTGGACTTTACGCAATCGGACTGGTCAATCTCCGTAGTGAATTATTAGATGTCGATTCTGTCACAAAATCTGCGGCATTAGATCCTTACGTGTTCCAACGTGAAGCATACCTGCAATATCGTAATCAACTCCTCAAAAATCGCGGCGTAAAATATATTCGCTCAGCGCATGAAAAAGAAGAGAGCTTCGATGATTATGATGATGAAGATTCAGGTCTCTCTATTGCCGAACTAGCTCGTCAAAGAAACCAATAATTATTGATATGCCAAGAGGCTTTCAATCATTTAGAAGGCGTTTAGTCGTACGATTAAGCGCCTTCGACCTTTTATAAATTTCGTAATAAGGACTCACAGCGATGCGCCGTTTTTTAAACCAACCGCTCATGATTGGTGAAGAAATCACTCTTCAAGATGAAGATTACAACTATATTGCTCGCGTATTACGCAGCCGAGAAAATGATCCTATCGTCCTATTTAACGGCGAAGGAGGCGAATATCACGGTAATATTGTCGAGATTGCGAAGCGCAATCTCACCGTGAAACTTAAAAAATACAATCCCATTAATCGGACAAGTAATATCAAAATCCACCTTTTACAATCTTTAGCAAAAGGGGAAAAGATGGAGCTGATCCTGCAAAAAAGTACTGAACTTGGAATCACTTC
>DXHP01000098.1 GCA_019113305.1 Candidatus Ignatzschineria merdigallinarum
AAGAATACCTAATGAGCGTGGATTTGGCGGTAAGATGATATTGGGATATTTTTATAGAAATATCTCGTATAAAAGGATCGAAATGCAGAAATTTGTAATGGCGATAGATCAAGGAACGACAAGTTCTAGAGTAATTATTTTTGATCAAGCAGGAAAAGTAAAAGGGCGTAGTCAGCGTGAGTTTCGTCAAATTTTTCCACAGCCCGGCTGGGTAGAGCATGATCCTATAGAGATCTGGGCTTCAGTTTTATCTGTCATTACGGAGGTTTTGGCTGAAAATAGTATTCATCCGCAACAGATTGCAACTATTGGTGTTACTAATCAGCGGGAAACAACGGTTGTTTGGGATAAAACAACAGGATTACCGATTTATAATGCGATTGTTTGGCAATCTCGGCAAACAGAATACCTCTGCGAGAATTTAAGGGAAGAAGGTTATGAACAACTCTTCCGAGATAAAACGGGATTGCTCATCGATCCTTATTTTTCTGGAACAAAAATTACCTGGATTTTAGATCATGTGAAAGGCGCTAGAGCACGTGCAGAGCGGGGAGAATTATTATTTGGAACGATTGATAGTTGGTTGATTTGGAAGTTAACAAATGGGCAAGCGCATGTAACAGATTATTCTAATGCGAGCCGAACGTTAATGTATAACATCGATCAATTGCAGTGGGATGATGAGCTTCTCTCAATTTTAAAGATTCCTCACTGTATGTTACCGCAAGTTTGCTCATCTTCAGAAATTTACGGCGTAACAGCACCGCAGCATTTTTTTGGGGAGTCGATCACGATTTCAGGTGCAGCAGGAGATCAGCAAGCAGCGCTTTTTGGACAAGCATGTTTTAACGAAGGAATGGCTAAAAATACTTACGGCACCGGGTGTTTTATGTTGATGAATACCGGTGAGCAAAAGGTGCGTTCTTCTCATGGATTGCTGACTACTTTAGCTTGGGGAATTGATGGAAAAGTACAATATGCCTTAGAAGGATCAATATTTGTAGCCGGCTCTGCGATTCAATGGCTTCGTGATGGTTTACGAATGTTCCAAAAAGCGGAGTTATCGGAAGGATATGCGATGAAGGTGGATTCAGCAAATGGGGTTTATGTCGTGCCAGCATTTGTAGGATTAGGCACACCTTATTGGGATCCAGATGCAAGAGGTGCGATATTTGGAATTACTCGTGGAACAGAAAAAGAGCATCTTATTCGTGCGACACTGGAATCGATCGCTTATCAGACTTGTGATGTTTTACAAGCAATGGAGCAGGATTCAGGGTTAAAGTTAAATTCTTTGCGTGTTGATGGCGGTGCATCATTAAATCACTTCTTAATGCAATTTCAGAGTGATATGTTGGGGGTGGAAGTTGATCGTCCTGAAATTAGTGAAACAACGGCATTAGGCGCTGCTTATTTAGCAGGATTAGCAGTGGGTTATTGGCAATCCCAGAAAGGGATTGAAGAGATTTGGGCGCTAGATCAAAAATTCCAGCCGAGTATGGATCAATCTGATCGACAGAAGCTTTATCACGGTTGGCAGTGTGCGGTGAAAGCAGCGCAAGTGTTTAAACCATGAGCTACTAATGATTTGATCGTAAGGTTAGCTATTTTGTATATTGGGGCTAAATATCTCTTTTAAAACTGATTTGTAGTTGAGGGAGTCATTTACGTATTCTTGTTGATGGTATGCCGGTAATGATGGGCATACTGTTAAAGCGATATACGAATAAAAAACCGATCGAAGAGTTTGCTCTTGATCGGTTTTTTTAATTGATCTTTATGATGATCTTAAATGTTATCTACAAGTGATAGATTCTAACGATTGACGCTTAAAACTGTAGATAAACTTGTATTTTTGATTAACCTTTATAACGACTTAAAACAAGAGCCGAGTTTGTACCACCAAAGCCGAAGCCGTTATTTAAGATGTTATCAATTTTTGCATTATCAACACGTTTACGAACGATTGGGAAGTGTGCCAACTTAGGGTCTACTTCGTTGATATGTGCGCTTTCAGTGATGAAGTTATTTTCCATCATTAAGAGACAGTAGATCGTTTCGTTAACACCAGCTGCGCCTAAAGCATGACCTGTTAATGATTTTGTTGAGCTGATTGGGGGAACTTTATCGCCAAATACGCGGCCAATAGCTTCAAGTTCAGGAACGTCTCCTGCTGGTGTTGAAGTACCGTGCGTATTGATGTAATCGATTTCGCCGTCCACTGTTTCAAGCGCCATACGCATACAACGTTCTGCACCTTCTCCACTTGGAGCAACCATATCATAACCATCAGATGTTGCACCGTAACCAGTGATTTCAGCATAAATCTTTGCGCCACGTTTTAACGCATGTTCGAGTTCTTCAACAACCACGATACCGCCGCCACCAGAGATGACGAAACCATCACGATCTTTGTCGTATGCGCGTGATGCAGAATCTGGTGTATCATTATATTTTGATGATAATGCACCCATTGCATCAAACATTGCGCTCATATACGGATGAAGTTCTTCACCACCGCCGGCAAATACAACATCTTGTTTTCCCATTTGGATCTGCTCATAAGCATTACCAATACAGTGAATAGATGTAGCGCAGGCAGAGCTGATAGAGTAGTTCACACCTTTGATTTTAAAAGGTGTTGCTAAACATGCCGAAACTGTTGAACCCATCGTACGCGTTACCATATATGGTCCGATACGTTTTGTTGCATTATTCTTACGAAGAATATCGATACTATCG
>DXHP01000099.1 GCA_019113305.1 Candidatus Ignatzschineria merdigallinarum
CCATCAAATAACGTTTTCCTCCAGCCACCTCCGTTGTATTTACCACGTAGAATAGCCATGCTAGTTGCTAGCGCTGCGCTAATGCCTTGTTCCTTATGGGCGTCGATAACTTGGAATACTTGATCCCAAAATTCAGGGGTTTCTTTCATATGATTCATACTCACCCCCTTATTTGGAGGAATTAGTTAATAGAACGCCGACTCACAGCTCTTGTGTGAACGTGAGGTGTTGTGATTGATTCTGTGGTCGGCATATACGAAAAAAGACCGCCTAAGCGATCTTCAAAATAGGTTGTTCGGAATAACCGAATATGTGAACTATCCGGAAATTCCGGATGGTTGGATTACCACAATGCAAATAAGCACTCTGGATAAATATCAAAAACTTATTCCCTCGAATTCGGGGAATTAAAATAGAAAGCCCCAAGTGTATCGCAAACCAGATTCCTCCACTCTGCGTAGGGACTATGAGGGGCACTGTTTCAGATAACAAAAAACCCCGCCGAGGCGAGGTCTTGAATTCTTTTAACGTTAACGAAATGGCAATAACCCATCGTTAGAACGATATTTACACAGAAAAGTGCAAAAGTCAATTCATTCGTTAGAAGTATTCGTTTTTAATTTGTTACCTTTTTTAGTATGTAATCTGCGTTACTTTCTCCTTTTTCACACTCAACCGCCAATGACTCATAAAATTTACTAACTGAACGCTTCCATTGATCAATCGTAATCCCTAAATGAGACACAGCCTGAAAAGCCTTTGATGCAGGTATTCGCTCGTAACCACGACCAGAACAACGCTTACAAGGCATACTGACAGCTTCACCAGTTAACCTTAGCGTTTCCTTATCTATTGCCATGCCACGCCCTTTACAGTCATTGCACGCACAAGAAACATAACCTTTACCGTTACACTTATCACAAGCGCATGACTCGGTGTCATCAATAATGCGAACTTCTTTACCAAAGACTTTTTTAACCTTAACCGCCTTTACCTTAAAACCTGATCCATTGCACTTTACGCACTCAGTAACACTCGATGCTGATCTGCAATAATCTGCATAAGCGAATTTTGCGAGTATTTGCATTACCTTTCGCTTAACATTCATATCGAGTTTACGTAAGGCTGGAACCTTATCGCAATGATTCAATGCATGCCGAGTTAAAAGTTGTATCGCTTTCACTTTGTCATTCTGGCTTATCTCCATCTTTCCCGAGAACGCAGAAAAGCCGAATGACTCTTTACTTTGACAATGTCCAAAAGCACCCATGACATCAGTGCCGGTTAATCTATCTGGCGATGTTGAGCTAGGCGCATCTGATATTGATGTAGTTTTAGCGAAGTGATATTTGACAGCGCTTTCTAGGTTCATCTCGCCTCCGGTAATACTGTGTGATAACCATCATTGGCAGTTGTATATAAAACCCTGACACCATCCATCAGCCCGCTTACCACTTCCATATAGTCCATAACCTGCATTACACAGAAGTTAACTCGACCGCCTGATCTGGATTTTAAATATCTTGCTTCTTCAATAGCTGCGATTAAGTCAGTGAACATCTTTCAGCTCCTTTACCGTTCTATACTTAGATGCGAATATGTAAGCTCTTCTTTTTGCTTTTGCTGTCCGTATATTTCGCCTATACCTGAGGTAGTTGTAAGGAATCCAAACAAACAATAAAATCCCCCAAGTTATAACTGCAAACCATGCATCAGGAGTCATTCTTCAGCTCCTTTAACTTTGCTCGGTAGTGATCACGTATCCGCTCATAATCCTCGCGTTTCCACTTTGGCAATTCATGAGAACCCATCAACCGATCGAAACGTTCCTGCCCAATTTTCTCTATTAGTCGAGGTGTGTAATTTTCGATATTTCCCGATAGATGGTTATTGCATGGGGCGCATTGCTTATGGCAGTTATCTTCATCGAACCTAAGTTCTGGGTTAGCACCGGTTGTTCGATAGTGTCCTGCGTGATACTGACCTTCATGAAAACGCCCACATGAGATGCAAGGCTCATCCTTATCTCTTTCTCTGATAAATGCGTTGAATGCGGTCTGTGCTTGCTTGGTGAAATATGAGAGGGGTTTTACTGCTAACTTGCGGGCTTTGAGTTTGTCTTTTGCTTTAACTTCCTTTTCTCTTTGCTCCTTTTTACGTTTTTCTAATACCTTTTCCTTTTCCTTGTTTATTCGCCTTATTGCCAGTTCTGCTCCATGTTCTGGACAACACCACCAAATGTTACTGTACTTGGGGTGAAACCATTCTCGGCATATTTTACAGCGCCGTCGCCTTAGCTTCTGCATCTCCCTCTCCTTTGATTTTATCCATCACTTCCAAATGAGCGTATTCATCAGCACACTTGCTACACACATAAATTTCATCATCTGTTAGTTTTCTATTGCATGATTGGCAATAAACACAAGAGTCTTTTCCTGTAACAATCAGCCCTCTACTTATCCCAACTTTAGCAATTAAAAAACCCTTCTTAGCCAACGCATCAATATGAGTTTGGGCGGCATTAGCCGACTTCCATTTAAAGTGTTCGGCAATCTCCCCTCTTGTTGGCGGGTATTGATTCTCAGAGATGAAATTTTTAATAAATGACAGCACTCGTCTTTGCCCTGATGGTAATGGCTTATCACTTTGTTTCACCTTTACCTCGTTTTCGGATTGCTTATTTTGTGGCTGTAAGCACTGAGGAGTGACTTCCATCCACTTTTTCATGCTCTCTAGTGTGTTATTTCTCTTAGCCATTACTTCCAGCCTCCAACTCACTAACCATCCGTTCCATATACCAACGAGCCTTTTTCAAATCTTCGACTGGGTTAATTTTCTTCTCGTATCGCCAGACATACTTTTGAATATTGCCCTTGAGATAGCCCAGAAACGCCTCTTTGGTCATGCTGGCTTTAATGGCATCGATGCACTAAATATCACCTGATGCATAGTGTGGTGGGTTATTTACGTTGTCTGTCATAATCATTACTCCCTGTGACCGTAGTAGTTGTATTCATAACGAGTTGTACGCAGTTTTACGCCACTTTGTATCGCCCAAGCTGTCGAGTATTCAATTAAGCTACTCATGCGCTTCTTCCCCATTTGAGACGTACTCTCGCGTATGTTTAATAGCTCACCTTCAATTCCCCTAATTAACGGTGACTCCTTCGCTCCTGTCGTAACCATCCAGTGACCAGACACAAAAACATTCTTCCACTGCCATAATTTCAGTGGTTCGTTGTTGAGTGTCATTTGCTTTGATACATCACCACATAGCGCATGAAACATGTCGTTCTGCAGTAGTGTTCGGCTGGATTCTGAGATTTTTACTTCTAGGGGGAATTCTTCGTTGAGGGGTAGAGCATTTATTGTGGCTATTAGGTTTTCACGTATTCGTTTATTTCTTAGAAGAAACTTTGTGGCTTTTTCCAAGTTAACCTCCTTGCATTATCCTTATCATTTCAACTAAACACTCAGAGCCTTCTTTGGCTTCACGAATGAATTGTTTTTTAAATTTCCTGATTTGCTTTCTGGTTGGCTTAGCTTGAAACTTAAAGTGATCCTCATCGCCATAAGCTGATATTTTCAACATCCAAAATCTGCGATTCGTATTGAAGTTAACGTAATAGACCATGACTTCTACTGGTTCACTCACTGTTAGCTCTCCAATATGATAAAACCCTGACACCAACACTTAGGGCACATTGAGTTTTTGAATTCAGGCGGATGCAGTCTTTCACTTTTGAGATGGATATGACCACACCCTACACATTTAATTTTCACTGTTAGCTCTCCTGTTCCATGATGCTATGGCTTCCTGTTTGCTATCCTTAAATCCCGTCTCCGCTTCGCATGAATTACACTCTGCTTTGTAGTATGTTTTATCGTCAAATTCTTCATAATCATACGTGCCGACAAAAATCCGGTCGCACCCACAAAACGGGCATTTCTTGAGTTCGTTCATACTACTTATCCTTTCTGAAAGGGAGTTTATTTTCGATGTAGTCAATTAATGAAAATAAAATTTGTCGTACGTGTTTTCTGGCAAAGTGGATCGGCATATCAATTAGAAAAAGTAGAAAGTAAACTATGCTTATTGGGAGCATGAATACAATTAAAACTGTCCATCTAACTAAATAGGTAATCTCGTTACCTTTAAATTTCGCCCACTTCATCATTCACCCTCTGGCATTGGTGGGAGCATAGTTGACCAGCCGTGATAAAACATAAACGCGCAATAATTAGCCACATCAACAGGATCGCCTTTCTGTATGTGTCGCATGAATTGATTCTTACAATCCAATCCCCAGCTATTAGCCATCCATTCGTCTGAATACCCGTATTTTTTCTCAGACTTATGTAATTTTTCTGCCATGGCTTCAGCAAATTTAACAACAAGATCTGCTGTATTTTCACTAAGTTCGGCTGGTATGTTAATTTTCATTTCTGTTAAATTAGTTCCCTGCATTAGATGCCTCCTTTGATATCAATATTTTTCGTACAAAACTTAAACACCCACCTGCATAGACATGTCATCACTCAACACCTCGTTTAATCGCCATAACTAATTTTTAAACTTCCTGATATGGCAACCACTGCTAAAAGTAACCATCCCCAACCTGATTTTTCGTGATACATCAGGAATGCAACAGATAAAAATCCAGTAATCGGTACTAGCATGAAAAACAATGTGCCTAAAATATCTCGTAAATATTCCATCTAAAAATCCTCTTGCGTGTTAAGCCTTAGATTCGCCACCTAGCGCAGATACTAATTCATCGATCAGCACGGAAAATTCACCAGTAAACAGAATGAAATCAGCATCAAATCGTTGAGCGTAATCTTCATGATGAATGTCGTCGTTATGCTCTTTCAAAACATCAGATAAGCTGATTTTCTTAAGCATAAGACTATCGGTTATCGTGAAGCTGATGCGCTCTTGCCACTCCATAGATAACTGAGTGACATATTTTCCTGCTTCAATATGGGTAGCAATTTCGTCTGAAGCTAAATCTTGCTTTTTAAACTTAGCAATACCGCCTTCCTCTAACACCGCTTTTAACTCAGCTTCGTCATGAAGCATAAATCCTGATGGGGTGTCATTGTTACGGACCCATTCGGTAAGTGTTAGCTCGATTAGTTGCTCGGTGTGAAGTGGAATGACTGGCAGTGAGCCTAGTGTCTTACGGAGTAGCGCAAGTGAATCTTCTGCGCGTTTATAACTACTGGCATCAACGATAATTCGTTGCTTATCCAAGTCAATCCAGATCTGAGTTTGAGAATATTTACTGAATGCGCGAGGTAAGAGAGAGTGAATAACCTCATCTTTTAATGTCGCTTTTTCTGTCTTTTTCAGCTTGCGACCTTGCTCATTTTCGAGTTTTTCTATTTTTTCTTGTAGAGCTTCCTTGATAACTGTCGATGGCAATATTTTTTCTTCTTTTCTGAGGCAGAGTAAAATCTGATTGCCAGCAACATGAGTTAACATCTGACCGTGATTACCAAGTGGTGACACCCAGCCAGCGCGACTCATATCTTGGCTACTACATGGTGTAAATTCTAAAGTTTTTAATGCCTCTTCAAGTTGTTCTGCTGAAATTTGAATGTCACGAGTTATACGATATACAATCGCATTTTTGAAAAAGTTCATGTTTATTTCCTTAAATAGATTTAGGGTTAATATTTAATTTCTTTCTAATTGAAGCAAGGTGTTCTAATGATCTTTCTTTGCTGGTTGGAATGTGTAACTGAGGTATTTGTTTAACTGGCGCTGGAATAGTTTCACCTGATTTGATTCTTACAGTCATGCTCCGTAACTCTTTGGCGCAAAGTTTCTTAACCTCACTATCCGTTAGGCTTTTACTTCGCATCTCAGAGTAAATTTTGGTAACCATCCAGTAGCAAGCGTTTGAGGGCCATTTCATTTCACGCCAGCCACGCATTTTGCAGTATTCTCGATAGAGTTCGTAAAGCTGTTCCTCGTCAGGCAAACCAAGAGCTACATAATCTTCTTCCTTGCACCACTTGATAAATTGACCAACAGCAGGCCAGAAAGGGTTATCACTTGCTCTTGCATGTCGCATACCGTTTTGAAGTTGCTCTCTGGTAGTAATTCCATTTTCTGCAAAGGCGGCGATCCATTGTCGCTTTGCGTCCATTTCATCATTTGCATTTTTAAAAACGGTACTAACGGATGCAGGGAATAGTTGCTTTAAACTTTTGAATAGTGAGTCAACCATCTTTTCAGCGTTTGAATTGACTACTTTTTTTGTGATATCTCCCTGTGACATTCTGGCTAAAGCGCCCGCATCACGATTATTGATTACCGCCATTAGATTGGTTTTCAAATGAAATCCCTCCATGCCTCCGGCGTGTTCCAGCTACCTTGCTGTGATGTTATTGCCTGATGGTTATTTTTAGGTTTAAACAGCCCTTGCCATCCATTAGCTATGGATTGATTAATTATTTCCTCAGGAGAATAACCCTCTTCGAGACATTCCAGTAAAAACTTAACCTGTAACTCAAAGGTCTTTTTAGTTTTGAAAGGTTTTTTGATTTCATTCCTGTAATCAATCCAGTTAAACCAAATTTCACGATCTAACCAGTCAGGGATAGATTCCTTCTTCGCATCAAATCCCTTTTTCTTTGGTTCATTGTTTGTTTCTAGTGACTGATTCTGTGACCCGTTTTTGGGTACATTCAAAGACCCGTTTTTGGGTACATTCCCACTTTTGGTATCATCCCGTTTTTGGGTACATTCAAACTCAATGTTTAAACGTAGAACTCTTACTCTTTTTGTTGGCCCTTTTCTTTCACCTGTATCTGATATCAAGCCATCTTCAATCATTAGGTTTATCCATTTACCAATAGTCTTTTTATCTAACCCTGTATCCTTTACTAACCGCTGTATACTTGGATAACAGCAGTGATACTCATCAGCTCTATCAGCTAAAGATAAGATCAGTATTTTTTGAGGAGCTTTTAAGTCTAGGCTCCATGCCCAATCAGTAGCTATTCTGCTCATAATTAATCTCCTCAAAATAAAATGAATGACTTGGTAATTGAATTGACACACCTAATCGACAAAGGTCTCTCCATTGTGAGACGTTGATAACACCGGAGAACTTAGATTTTTTTATCATTAAGTGAATTCTGTAATCCTCTAAGCTTTTTGCTCCCTTAGTTGAATTACAGCTCTGACAGGATGGGTTTAAATTCTTTATATTGTTTTTACCGCCTAACTTTTTTGGTACAACATGATCTATATGCATTTCATTGATTGAGAGATGTGTTCCACAGTAAGCACATTTACAGCCATACTTCCCGTGAGTAATTTCCTTTTTATTTATCCCTATCCCCTTGCTCATGCTGCCTCCAATTGCTCTCTAGCCAGTAACCCAGCGATCCACTGAATTCCTTTAGGCGTAAATTTAACTTGTGTGTATGCGTGACCGTTGATTTGATTCTCACCTGTTTTTACATCAAAACGCCCTGCGTCAAGGTGTTCTGAATAAGGTGTTAATTTTCCAGCCAACTTGTACATAATTCGTTTTGAAAGTAGAAACTCTCTAAAGAAATTCTCTTTCACTTTTAGTAATTTGCTCGCCTCTCTAAAACCAAGTAAGCCAGTAGCTTGAACGTAGCGATCAACAAATTCAGCTTTAGGCGCTGCAATTGCTAATTTCTGCTCTGCTATTTGTTTTTTCTCTGCTAGGTCTGCCGCCAGACGTAAAGCTTCTGGTAGAGACTGAGGAATGAGAGATTGTTTTGATTCTAGCTCTTGCCATCTATCAACTAGTCTTGCTGTAAATTCAGGTGATAGCTGAGCAACAATAACGTAACTATCTCTCTTGTTAATTTGATATACAGAAACCGTCTGGTTTAAGTGATTTTTAACTTCCCCCATTGGGGGGAGTTTGATAACACCTCGCTTTGCAAGGCGTTCGATTGATTGTTTAACCTTGTCATGCCTTGACTCAACCAACTCTGAAATTTCTAAACTACTCATCGTTGGTTCGCCAGTATTTACTAAGTTATTCAATTGATTCATAATGACCTCATTGATTTATTAATGACCAAAGGAAAGCTCAAAATCAGCTTCCCTTTAATACTGGTTATTGATACAGTGTATTTGTTAAGTTAAATGGTTAAGTCCATTTGTTGAGAAGCCTCAGTGTCCGCTGGGGCTTTTCTTTTAACCTTTCCCTTCCCTTCAAGAGCCTGAATAACCCTTTCTGCATAATCACCTTCAAGAACAACTTTCGTTGGCTTATCGCTGATATTTACAGAGTCAGGGGGTAATCCGAACTTACTCACCAACTGGCAAGCTAAATCGAATATTCTGGTTTTATCTCGACTGGATTTTGATGGGTGTATTCCTAGCGCCTTAGCGAGTCCGTTATTACCGACTGAATACATTTGTTGAATGTAAAACGTCATCAATTCGTTTGATGAACACTCTACTTTGATATTTTTTGCACATTCCATAGCCTATAGTCCTTTTAGATACAGTTAGTCCGTTGCTCACGATCCTGTGAGTGTGGTTTGCTCTGAGAATTTACTCTGAGCGGGTTAGCGATGTTAAAGAGCGGGTGAAACTAAGCAACTTTAGGTGGAAACAAGTCATCAATTGTGACTTTCACACCTTTTTTATTAAAGAAATCAACGAGCTTTCTACAAACATCTAAGTCAGCCTTACGTCTACCGTTTTCATAATGACTGACATTTCCTTTTGTACATCCAAGCTCTTTTGCTAAGTCGTTTTGGGTGATTCCCAATTTTTTTCTATAGCGACTTATGTTGTTCATCAGAACCTCCTTATTACAATGATATTAGTATACATAAAGTATCTTATAACTCAACATAAAAGTATACATTTTGTGTGTCCACATGTTTGTATACATAACGTATAATGCTGGTATGAAAATGAAATGGTACGAACTAGCCAAATCCTTAATGAAGGAAAAAGGCATTACTTATGATGATTTAGCTGAGCGCTTTTCGGTTTCGAAAGGTGCAGTTGGTCATTGGATGACCGGCAAAAGAGAACCATCCCTGCATGATATAGCGGGAATACTGGCGTTTGTTGGCGTGAATAATGCAGTTATTAATTCAGATGGTTCGATTAGCATCGAAAAAGAAGATATTAATCATCAACCACCAATTTACCAGTACCCTCTATTCACAAAAGTACAGGCTGGTGCTTTCTCAACAGAATTTAACTCATATACTCAGAAAGATGCTGTGTCGTGGATACCGACAGCCAAGAAAGCCAGTGAGCGCGCATTTTGGTTAGAGGTTGAAGGCCAATCAATGACAGCACCACCAGGAGGAAAGCCAAGTTTTCCTGAAGGAGTGCTTATCTTGGTTGATCCTGATGAAGAGGTGGAGTTCGGAGATTTCTGTGTCGCTCGCCTGCTGAATGATGAGTTCACATTCAAACGATTGATTAGAGATGGTGGGATTGAGTACCTAGAGCCGTTAAACCCTCGTTTCGACCTGATCCCTATTAATGGCAACTGCACAATCATAGGTAAGGTAATCAAGTCACAATGGCCTGACGACACGTTTTAAACTAATTTAAGGAATGAATAATGAGTAAAGATAACGAATACACATTGTTAAATAAAGATAATAATTTCAA
>DXHP01000100.1 GCA_019113305.1 Candidatus Ignatzschineria merdigallinarum
CGTGACTCAGAAAGTAAACGTCTTGGAGTAAAGCGTTTTGGTGGTGAGCTTGTAACAGCTGGTTCAATCATTGTTCGTCAACGTGGTACACGTTTTCATGCAGGATTAAACGTAGGTGTTGGTAAAGATCACACTTTATTTGCTAAAGCTGACGGTCACGTAACATTCGAAACCAAAGGTTTAGGCAAGCGTAAATATGTAAGCATCGATCCTGTTGCTTAATATATCGCACTAAACAGTCATGAAAGCTCCACTTTTTATACGTGGAGCTTTTTTATTTCCGCTCATTAAATTTTGAATTTTGAGGTAACCAAATGAAATTTATTGATGAAGCAAAAATTGTTGTGATCGCTGGAAATGGCGGACATGGCTGCGTCAGCTTTAGACGCGAAAAATTTATCCCCTTCGGTGGTCCTGATGGGGGCGATGGTGGTGATGGCGGTTCAGTATTTCTTCGCGCAACGAAAGCATTAAATACGTTAATGACTTATCGTTACACAAGAACTTATAGCGCTGAACGAGGTGAAGATGGTGCCGGTGCTAATAGAACTGGCAAAGATGGAGAAAACCTCTATCTCGACGTTCCTTTAGGTACACAAGTTTTTGATAATACGACTAACGAGTTTATCGCCGACCTTACTGAAGAAGGTCAAACTGTTAAAGTCGCTCAAGGCGGTTTTCATGGGCTTGGCAATACTCGCTACAAAACCTCAACTAACCGAGCACCAAGACAACACAAACCTGGCACAGAAGGGGATGAGCGCGAATTACGCTTAGAACTTAAAGTGATGGCTGATGTAGGGCTTCTCGGTTTACCAAATGCCGGAAAATCAACACTAATTCGCGCAATCTCCGGTGCTCGACCAAAGGTTGCAGATTACCCATTCACAACACTCGTTCCAAGTCTTGGCGTCGTTGATATCGACTCATTACGCAGTTTTGTTGTTGCTGATATTCCGGGATTAATTGAAGGTGCTTCAGATGGCATTGGTCTTGGTCACCAATTCTTAAAACATCTAAGCCGTACTTCAATTCTCCTCCATCTCGTTGACCTTTCACCATCAAGTGATTCTCAAGATCCTGTTGAAGATTACTTCACGATTTTAGAAGAGCTTAAAAAATATAGTGAAGAACTTGCGAATAAACCTCGCTGGCTTGTCATCAATAAAATCGATCTCATTCCTGATGATGAAAGAGATTCTGTCATCGAAGAGTTCTTAAATACAATTCAGTGGGATCGTCAATCACCACACTTTGCCGTCTCTGCTATCTCCAAACTCCATACACGTGAAATGTGTTATCAGATTATGGATGAAATTGATAAAGAGCGCGCAGATGAAGTCAATGAATATGACGAGCAAGCTAAAAAAGCGATCCTTAAAGAGCGCGACAAACTGCTCACTGAAGAAGAGTATTATGCAATGATGAACGAAGAGAAATAGTCCTAGCTTTTCATACTGCTATTCAATTTCATATCAGACTTTGTTTATCGATATAAAAAATCCCGAGATTTATTAAAAACCTCGGGATTTTTTTATTTCTACGACTCATAGAATCTTATAAATACTACTTCATCAGGTTATTTTCGCTTTACCGGCGGTAAATCCGTACAAGCACCAAGAATATTTTCAGCAGCCATTCCAACGGACTCAATAAGCGTTGGATGAGGATGTATTGTATGCCCGATATCGATACTATCAGCGCCCATTTCTACAGCGAGACAAACCTCACCAATGAGATCACCAGCATGAATACCCACAACTGCACCACCGAGAATCACTTTTGTTTCTGGATCATAGAGCAATTTCGTAAAACCTTCATCGCGACCATTAGCAATCGCCTTTCCACTTGCTGCCCAAGGAAAAACTGAAACTTCATAAGAAATCCCTTTTGCTTTCGCTTCTGTTTCCGTCAATCCTGCCCAAGCAATCTCTGGATCTGTATAAGCAACAGATGGCACAAATTTCGCATCAAAGAAGCGTTTTTCGCCCGTACAAACCTCAGCAGCAACATGACCTTCATGAACCGCTTTATGCGCCAACATTGGCTGCCCTACAATATCTCCAATCGCGAAGATATGAGGCACATTCGTACGCATCTGTTTATCCACTGAGATAAAACCTCGTTCATCAACCGCAACACCAGCATTCTCTGCATTTAATGTTAAACCGTTTGGCTTACGCCCTACTGCAACTAAAACACGATCAAAGACCAGTGGCGCGCTTGGCGCATCTGCTCCCTCAAAAGTAACCTCGATACCAGCATCCGTTGCTTTTGCACCCGTAACAGCTGTTTTAAGCATGACTTTATGGAAGCGCTCTTTATTATATTTCTCAAATACTTTCACTAAATCGCGATCTGCGCCCGGCACTAAACCATCCGCAAACTCCGCTATCGTAATTTCACTACCAAGTGTTGAGTAAACTGTTGCCATCTCAAGACCGATAATACCGCCACCAATGACAAGTAGTTTTTTCGGAATATCTTGCAACTCTAACGCACCTGTTGAATCCATAATACGTGGATCTTCCGGCATAAACGGCAACTTAACAACCGATGATCCTGCTGCAATAATCGCTTTATTAAAGCTAATTTCACGCATTGAGCCATCTGTTAACTGTACTGCCAAGTGGTGGTCATTCTTGAAAGTTGCAAAACCTTCCACAACCTCCACTTTTCGCATCTTCGCCATACCTGCCAAACCACCGGTAAGTTTACCAATCACTGACTCTTTAAAGCCACGAAGCTTATCGATATCAATTTTTGGAGTTTCGTAGGTAATCCCAATATCTGCAAATGATTTTGCAGATTCCATTACATCCACAACGTGAAGTAATGCTTTTGAAGGAATACAACCCACATTTAAACAGACGCCGCCAATTGTTGAGTAACGCTCCACCAAAATCACTTTTAAGCCTAAATCTGCCGCTCTAAATGCCGCAGAATATCCACCAGGCCCACCACCAATAACAACAACATCGCAATCAGCATCTACGATTGAGCTTGTTTCCACGGCAACTGGCGCCGCTTTTGGTACTTCAGCCTTAACCTTAGGCGTTTCTTCTTTTACAGGCTCTTTAGGAGCCACAGCGTCTTCAGAAACTTCAATTTTAGCAAAGACAGCACCTTCGGCAATCGCATCACCTACCGATACTAAAATTTCTTTAATCACACCGGCTTTTTCAGCAGGAACATCCATTGATGCTTTATCTGATTCTAGCGTTAACAGTGTTTCATCAATCACAACAGAATCACCAACATTCACATGAATTTCAATCACATCAACGCTGTCAAAATTTCCAATATCAGGAAGTTTTAAATCTATAATCATCACCATTCCTCCTAGATCACCATACGACGCATATCTGACAAGAGCTCATTTAAGTACACAATAAAGCGTGCACCTAATGCACCATCAATCACACGATGATCATATGAGAGTGAAAGCGGAATCATCAAACGCGGTTCAAATGATTGACCATTCCAAACAGGTTTAATCTGATTTTTTGCAACCCCTAAAATAGCCACTTCCGGCGCATTAATAATTGGAATAAAGTTCGTGCCGCCAATACCACCCAATGAAGAGATCGTAAAACAGCCGCCGGTCATTTGATCAGGCTTTAATTTCCCTTCACGCGCAAGACCTGCCAGTTCACGCATTTCTGCCGCGATTTCTAACACACCTTTCTTATCACAATCACGAATAACAGGCACTACTAAGCCATTTGGCGTATCTGCTGCAAACCCAATGTGGTAATAATTTTTAAGAATAAGGTTATCGCCTTCAAGTGAACTATTAAACGTTGGGAATTTTTGCAACGCCTTCACAACTGCTTTGAAGAGGAATGCTAAAATTGTCACGCGAGCGCCAGATTTCTCATACTCTTTATTAAGCGTTTTACGAAGCTCTTCAAGATCTGTAATATCTGCTTCATCAAACTGCGCCACATGTGGGATCATCGCCCAGTTACGCGCAAGATTTGCACCAGAAATCTTCTGAATTCGACTCAGTGGCTTCTCTTCCACTTCACCAAACTTCGCAAAATCAACTTTCGGCCATGGAAGAAGATCAAGTCCTCCACCATTCACATTCGTTTGACCTGCTTTTACCGCAGAAGTTGTTGCTGCACCACTTAATACAGCTTTGACATATTGCAATACATCATCACGTAAAATACGTTTATTACGACCTGAGCCAGTCACTTCATTTAAGTTTGCACCTAATTCTCTGGCAAATGCCCGAACAGATGGCGAAGCATGTGCCCCACTAAAATCTAGCGCTGCCGCATTCGTTACTGGTGCCATAGGAATCTCTTGTCCTGGATGCGGGGCTTTTAAAGTCTCCACAGATGACGACTTTGTCGGTGCTGCAGGAGCCGTTTCTTGAACAATTACTTTTTCCGCCGCCGTTGCAACAGGTGCAACTGCCGCATGACTACCCGCAGTTTGAATTTTAACAACGAGATCGCCTTCTTTAACTTTATCGCCAATTGCCACTGCGATTTCAGTGATCACACCCGCTTTATCTGCCGGCACATCCATCGATGCCTTATCCGACTCAAGTGTTGCCAAAGTATCATCAATCGCAACGGTATCTCCGATTTTTACAGCGATATCAATCACATCTAATTCATCTGAGTTTCCGACTGCTGGAATACGAATTTCTGCCATTTCACCGGCACTTGAAGAGTCTTCCGCCGGAGCAGAAACGACCTCTTCAACTTTCGCTGGTGCTGATTCTGCTTTCGGCGTTTCTACCGCTTTCGTTTCAGTAGTCGGTACATCCACAGCTTCAATACGTGCAATCACATCACCCGTTTTTACTTGGTCGCCGACATTCACTAGAATTTCCACGATTTTACCCGCCGCTTCTGCGGGAACATCCATTGATGCCTTATCCGACTCAAGCGTCATCAACGTATCATCAATCGCGACAATATCACCGACTTTTACATTAATTTCAATAACATCAACGGCATCAAAATTGCCAATATCAGGCACTCTTAAATCAATATTTGCCATAATTATCATCCTTTTCTATTGGTTAACTGACCAAATACCTCTAATTAATTGTCATTCTCTTAATTAGATCAACCACAAATGAGGAAGCGCCTCATCATGCTAGAGAGGCGCCCAATTTCTTAAACCCAAAGTGGATTTGGTTTATTAACATCAATGTTGTATTTCTTAATCGCCGCCGTGACAACTGATTTATCAATTGTGCCAGCATCCGCAAGCTCTTTCAGCGCTGCAATCGTGACATAGTGACGATCCACTTCAAAGAACTTACGAAGTTGCGCTCTAGTATCAGAACGACCAAAACCATCCGTTCCAAGCACGCGATATGGCGCTTTAACTGCCGGACGAATCTGCTCTGCCAACATACGCACATAGTCTGTTGATACGATGACTGGCGCATCTGAACCATTTAACATCTTCGCAATAAATGACTCTGGTGCCGCTTTTTCAGGGTGGAACAATGCTTGACGCTCACATTCATGGAAATCACGTGCAAGTTCTGTAAAGCTTGGGCAACTATAGACATCACTCTCAACATTCCAATCATTTTTAAGAAGTTCAGCCGCAACTAATACTTCCTGTAAAATTGTGCCGGCACCTAAAAGACGTACACGAGGATTATCGTTTTTCGCCGCAGGCTGCAACAAGTACATCCCTTTTAAGATATCTGCTTCAGCACCACTTGGAATCGCAGGATGTGCATAGTTCTCATTCATGATCGTGATGTAGTAGAACACATCTTCTTGCTCTTCTACCATACGACGTAAACCATCTTGCATAATCACGGCAAGCTCAAATTGAAGCGCCGGATCATAAGACATACAGTTCGGAATTAAGCTTGCTAAAACATGGCTATGACCATCTTCGTGCTGCAAACCTTCCCCATTAAGCGTTGTTCTTCCTGCTGTACCACCCATTAAGAAACCGCGCGTTCTTTGATCCGCTGCTGCCCAAATTAAGTCAAACGTTCTTTGCATTTGGAACATTGAGTAACAAACAAAGAAAGGAATCATTTCAACGTTAGAGTTGGAATATGCCGTACCTGCTGCAATCCATGAGCTCACACCACCGGCTTCGTTAATCCCTTCTTGTAAGATTTGACCATCTTTTGTCTCTTTATAGAACATCAATTGTCCCGCATCTTGCGGCGTATATTGTTGTCCTGCTTGTGACCAAATGCCAAGCTGACGGAACATTCCTTCCATCCCAAATGTACGTGATTCATCCACAAGAATTGGGACAACACGCTTTCCGATCTCTTTATCTTTAACAATGGTATTAAGAATACGCACAAAGCTCATTGTTGTTGAAATTTCACGACCTTCTGCAGTCGCTTCTAACTGTGCTTTAAATGCATCGAGCTTCGGAACAGATAATTTCTCTTTCGCTTGAACTCGGCGTAATGGCACATAACCACCAAGCGCTTTACGGCGTTCATGCAGATATTCTAATTCAGGACTTCCTTCTGGTGGACGAATGAAATTTAAAGCTTCCAAATCTTCATCTGAAATCGGCACTTCAAAACGGTCACGGAAACGACGAAGAGATTCAAGACTGATGGATTTTTGTTGGTGAGCAACGTTTTGCGCTTCACCATCTTGCCCCATTCCGTACCCTTTGATCGTTTTCACTAAGATAACCGTTGGTTTACCTTCAGTTTTCACAGCTGAATCATAAGCGGCGAATACTTTGTTCTCATCATGTCCACCACGATTCAAACGCCATACATCATTATCTGACATATGCGCAACCATTGCTTTCAATTCTGGTGAATTGAAGAAATGCTCACGAACATAAGCACCATCACGTGATTTATAAGTTTGATAATCCCCATCCACGCATTCCATCATACGTTTACGAAGAATACCATCATGATCCTGTGCGAGAAGTGAATCCCAACCATTTCCCCAAATTAACTTAATCACATTCCAGTTATTACCACGGAATCCTGATTCAAGTTCTTGGATGATTTTACCGTTACCACGAACAGGCCCATCAAGGCGTTGTAAGTTACAGTTAATAACAAAAATAAGGTTATCGAGTTTCTCACGACCTGCAAGTGAAATCGCGCCTAATGATTCTGGCTCATCCATCTCACCATCACCACAGAAACACCAAACTTTACGACCTTCTGTATTCGCAAGACCGCGAGAGTGGAGATATTTTAAGAAACGTGCTTGATAGATCGCTTGAATTGGACCTAATCCCATTGATACTGTTGGGAATTGCCAAAAATCTTTCATGAGCCAAGGATGCGGATAAGAAGAGAGTCCTTTTTGATCCACTTCACGGCGGAAGTTATCCATCTGCTCTTCAGTAATACGACCTTCGATAAACGCACGCGCATAAATCCCTGGGCTTGAGTGACCTTGGAAGAAAATCAGATCACCATCTTGCGTCTCCGTATTTCCTTTCCAGAAGTGGTTAAAACCCACTTCCCACATCGTTGCTAATGACGCATAACTTGCGATGTGTCCACCTAAACTTGAATCCACTGCATTTGAACGTACGATCATTGCCATTGAGTTCCAACGAATATATGAACGCAATGTATGCTCTAATTCTGAGTTACCTGGGTAACGTGGCTGCTTATCCGCAGGAATGGTATTGATATATTCCGTCGTACCTATAAAGGGAATTTGCACACCATCACGATGGGCACGCTCAATCACTTTCTCAATGAGAAAATGTGCACGTTCTTCGCCTTCTGTTTCAAGGACACTTTCGATTGAATCGACCCAATCTTGGGTTTCTAATGGATCGATATCATTCAATAACTTTTGGTCTGCCATAAAATCATCCTCTTTCATGAACAAGCAAGACTATAACTCACAGTCTTACTGATCTTTGTGAAAATTAGACAAGCTTTGTCTCATCTTAACCATCTAATGTCTATTCAATTTCTTTTAATAGCTCGATAAATGAATTTTTCACACAATTAATAGATGCCCCAAGGAAAGATCGACTTTTCTTGAGGCAAATTAAAATAACTATCTCATAACAGTATAACGGATATTCTATGAGAACTACGCTTATTTTTCTCTTATAACCCCTTACTCAGCAACTACAAAACGGATACAAATCACATGAAAACCCTATCAACATTTCCCTCAAACGCCCTTTTGTTCGCTTAACAACATTAATTTAAAAGATCTCATCCATTCTCTTTTTCAGAGATTTATCCCGCCACAATCACAGCAAGATTGATATTCCCAAAAATAAAAATGCGCCGTCTTTATCAAAAGTGGCGCAATATATCTTATAAAGCCTGGCGATTAAATGCCATGGTTTCAGAAAATCATTGAATAGACTCTAAAAACTCTTCATACATTTTGATCCGCATTCTTGCTTCTTTCATCTTATATTCGGCTTCGAGCTGATCTTCAAAATCCCCCTTATATTTTGCCTTTTCATATTTATATTCCGCTTTCGCCAAATCCTTTTGCGCATCGGCAATTTTCTCCAAAATCTCTTCAGATTTTTCAAGTTTGGTTTCAGCTTCATAATAATTTCTCGATTTTTCATCAGTAGAATCGATATTCATGCCGCCACCACAATATGTTTTGACGTTAGCAATAGCTCGTTCTAAACCCCGAATACGATTCGTATTATTATATTGCTTTGCATACTCCATCTGCTTTTCTAAATTTGCCAATTTTCTTTGGCAACCTTGATTAGGCGCCGCCACAGAAATATTGAATGCTAGTAACAGGCTCATTAAAGCGATCAAACTTCCAAAATACTTCATACCTTTCACCTTCCATCTCATTAACAATTATTTACAGACATAGACTACCAACTTCATCGATCATTTTAGAGATCAATGAACCCACTAATTTTCACAAATACCACGTAAAATAAAATATCTAAATGTAAACACTACGTTACTCGCAATTAATTGCCACCAATATTCCCTCTCTCAACTTAAAAATACAACGCAGGGAGGGAGTTTTTGATACCCTAACGAAATAGTTTTTCAGGCTTTTATGTAAAATAGGTCAATTGATTTTTGGAAATTGATAGATTGAAGTTTATCTCTTTTAAAACCCTTCCAATACTTGATCACCACATAAAAGTTTTCATCTCTTAGATAGACATTCATATGATAAAAATAGAACACCTTAAAAAATCATACGCAACCAAAGATGGTTCTAAAATTGCGTTAAATGATATTTCACTAACGATAAAAGAAGGCTCTATTTTCGGCGTTATCGGGCATTCCGGCGCTGGGAAAAGCACACTCATTCGCTGCCTTAACCTTTTAGAGCGTCCTGATAGTGGCAATGTCATGATTGATAATGTTGATATCACGAAACTCTCTAACCGAGATTTAATGTTAGAACGCCGTAAAATCGGCATGATATTCCAGCATTTTAATCTTCTCTCGAGTCAAACAATTTACGATAATATCGCCTTCCCACTTCGCCTTGAAAAGATGAATGAACGTGATATTAAGATCCGTGTAGAAGAACTCTTAGATTTAGTCGGTATTAAAGAACATCAACACAAATATCCCGCGCAACTTTCCGGCGGTCAAAAACAACGAGTCGGGATTGCCAGAGCGATTGCTAACGATCCTAAAGTTCTTCTTTGCGATGAAGCGACTTCTGCACTCGATCCACAAACAACCCAAGCGATATTAGAATTACTGGTGGATATCAACCAAAAGCTAGGGCTAACTATCGTGATTATCACGCACGAGATGGAAGTGATTCGCTCAATTTGCCATCGCGTTGCCGTGATTCACGATAGTCAAATTATTGAAGAAGGCCCGGTTGAAGAAGTATTTTTACATCCTCAATCAAAAGTAACGCAAGATTTTATTATTGATAAAACCGAGCAAGATGAGCTGCAAAAATATCTTAAACGTCATCCAGAGCAAGCTGAATATCTCTACCAACTCTCCTATATCGGCACAGAAGCCTTTGAGCCTCACTTAAGCCAAATTATCAAGAAGAGTAACATTGATCTCTCCATTCTCTCTGGATCAATCAGCTATATTCGGGATATTCCTTACGGTCAATTAGTGGTGGCACTTAGCGGGGAACCGAAAGAAACCGTACAAGCCATCTCGCTCTTTAACTCTCGCGGCATTTCAACGATGCCCCTTTTCAAGCAACGATCTTCACAAAATCGCTCCTTAGAAAATATCCAAGGAGATAATTAATATGACAGATTTTTTTAATGCTCTCAGTAATACACAGTATTGGAATATTATTTGGGACAATACACTGATTACACTCATTATGCTCGGATTCACATGGGCTTTTACCATCTTAATCGGGTTACCTTGGGGAATCGCTCTCTTCCTCTCATCGCCATCACAATTACTCTCAAGCCCGAAGTTTTATCGCATCTTCTCATTCTTTACGAATATCTTGCGCTCCATTCCCTTCTTGATTTTAATCGTCGTATTATTACCGCTGACATTCCAATTGATGGGAACAAAAATGGGAATTAAAGGTGCGATCTTCCCACTCGTAATTGGTTCTGCACCATTTTTTGCAAGACTTGCCGAAACTTCTTTCCGAGAAGTGGATAAAGGTGTTATTGAAGCCGCACAAAGTATGGGAACACCGCTGCGAACTATTATCTTTAAAGTCCTACTGCCAGAAGCAAGGCCGAGCTTAATTGCCGGCATTACTGTGACTGGCATTTTAATTCTCTCTTATACCGCAATGGCAGGAACTGTCGGTGCTGGAGGATTAGGAGATGTTGCCGTACGCTTTGGTTTCCATCGCAACATGGCAGAACTCATGTACTTGATTGTCGTCGTCCTCATTATCATGGTGCAAATCATGCAATGGGTCGGCGATTGGCTCGTCAGACATTACACCCGAAAATAATCCTCAAAAGGCTCGTTATCATCACGAGCCTTTTTCTTTGGAAAACATTTTATAAAAAATTAGGCGCATCCCCACAATCCCTCTACAATAAAACAGAATCTTGAAGATCGAAGAATCTTACAATAGATGTTTCACGAGAGATGACATACAACGGATAATTTAAAACCAAAATTTTGATAAATCGGATGGTGATCAATTTATTTTAAAGTGGTTTCTCGGCTAAAAAAAGTGGTTATCCCTCGATATCAAATTGCGACTAACAGGCACCATAAATCTTCTTACACCAAAATGGTACGATCTTTGATATCTACAAACTTCGATCAAAACGATATCCTAAATACTCTTTCTATCAATTGACCTATCACGGGAGAAATTCTTATGAAAAAAATCAATGCGGCGATTATTGGCTACGGCAACATCGGACGTTTCGTGTTAAATGCTTTAGAGTCCGCTCCTGATTTCACAGTTGCCGGCATTGTTCGCCGCCGACCAACGCCAATTGAAGGCGTTAATTACCCTGTCGTTGCCGACATTAACGATTTGAAAGATGTCGATATCGCGATTCTCTGTGTTCCAAGCCGCCATATTAAAGCGTATGCAACAGAAATGCTGCAAAAAGGGGTTCACACGGTTGATAGCTTCGACATTCATTCAGAGATTGCCGCAATGCGCCGCGAACTCGATGCCATTGCTAAAGAGAATAATCGTGCGGCAATTGTATCAGCAGGTTGGGATCCAGGTTCTGATTCCATCATTCGCACCCTACTATTAGCAGCCGCGCCAAAAGGGATTACCTACACAAACTTTGGTCCCGGCATGAGCATGGGGCATTCCACAGCGGTAAAAGCGATTTCTGGCGTCAAAGATGCGCTCTCAATGACGATTCCCATCGGGACAGGACAACATCGCCGTATGGTTTATATCGAAATCGAAAATGGATTTGATTTTGAAACGGTAAAATCAACCATTCTAAATGATGATTACTTCAAAAAAGACGATACTGTTATTCAACAAGTAGATTCTATCGAACCGTTAAAAGATGCCGGTCACGGCGTTTCGATTACCCGTAAAGGAGTTTCTGGCACGACAGACAATCAGCTTTTTGAGTTTGATATGCGCGTCAACAATCCGGCATTAACAGCGCAAATTTTAGTATCGACAGCCAGAGCGGCAACAAAACAGATGCCGGGTGCCTATACCATGATCGAGATTCCTTTGATCGACCTACTTCCCGGCGATCGAGATGAGCTCATTACCGCATTAGTTTAAAACTTAGCAGCAGCGATCATTGTTGATAGACGATGTTTCAACAATTATCAATAATCTGCTTTTATAACGTCATTCATGAGATGTGTTATACACATCTCATTTTTTTATCTTGGCATTTTCTCTGTCATATCATGCAAGTCGTTTTTAAATTACGGAGATCACCATCAAAAAGTCTCATCTCCAATATGTCATGAACATCATATCTCATCAATAATATTGACTATTCAAAACTAAAGATATATGTTTAATATACACTCAGTTTTATAGAGATGGTGATTAACCAGATGAAAGAATCAATAATTGACATTGATTTCGAAGATAAATCTCGCTATATATATATTGATGTACCGTTCGGGGCTCGATTCCCCATTTAATATAAAAAGGAAATAATCATATGCGTAAATTAGCTCTCGCGACAGCGCTTTCGCTCGTCCCATTTTTCGCACTTTCAGCAGAAAAACTCAAAATTGTAGCAACTCCCGTTCCTCATGCCGAGATTTTAGAATCGATTAAACCTCAGCTGGCAGAAAAAGAGATTGATCTTGAAGTGATCGTCGTTACCGATTACGTTCTTCCCAACTTAATGGTTGATGAAAAAGAAGCTGATGCTAACTTCTTCCAACATGCGCCCTATTTAGTAGAATTCAATAAAAACCATAATTTGAATATTGTGGCATTAGAGCCCGCGATTCATGTTGAACCGATCGCAGCTTACTCTCAAAAAGTACAATCTAAAGATGAACTCAAAAATGGTGCTAAAGTTAGTATTCCGAATGATCCAGCAAATGGTGGTCGTGCGTTAATTCTTCTTCACAACGAAGGATTAATTACGTTAAATGATCCTAACAACATCCTTTCAACTGTTTTTGATATTAAAGAGAATCCTTTAAAACTCTCTTTTGTAGAATTAGAAGCGCCCATGCTTGCACGTACTTTAGATGAAGTAGATTTAGCATTAATTAATACTAACTTTGCATTAGATGCAAACCTCAATCCCGTGAAAGACTCACTCTTTATCGAAGGTGCACAATCACCTTATGCTAATATCGTCACGGTATTGCCAGAAAATAGAGAAGATCCTCGCATTAAAACATTGATTGAAGTGATTACTTCTGATAATGTTCGTGCGTTTATTAACGAAAAATACGAGGGCAGCATCGTTCCAGTATTCTAATACTGGGATTTCCTTCTGTAAGATTCGAAACTTTCGGCAGAATTGATTGACAAAATGCCGAAAAAAGATAATCATATGTGATTATTACAAATTTGATTGCGTCGATATGCGTCGCAATACTGTGTTATAAATTCTGATATTTAAAACTGGAGTAAAACCTTGGCAAATACAGCACAAGCTAGAAAACGCGTTCGTCAAGCTGAAAAAAGCAATGCAGCTAACGCATCATACCGTTCAATGACTAGAACATATGTTAAAAAAACGATTAACGCTATCAAAGGCAACAACCGCGAAGAAGCAGTAAAAGCATTTGGTAAAGCACAAAGCGCACTTGATCGTTCAGTAAAACGTGGTCTTATTCATAAGAATAAAGTTGCACGTATTCTTAGCCGTCTTAACGCGCAAATCAAAAACATCGCTTAATTTGCGATTTTTGATCTAAAGATTCAACAAAAACCCTACTTTCGAGTAGGGTTTTTCTTTGCCTTGAAAATATAAATAACAAACTATGACCATTTTCAATATCTCTATTATCAATGTTAAGATAATCCTTTCATTTCTATAAAGATAATATCAATAAAAATTCGCACAGATCTCTATCAAGCGCCGTTACAAGAATTCGTAAAACCTATTATTAACAACTGTCTTGAACAGTTACAAATAATACTCCCTCAAATTCATAGCATCTATCTCTATGGAAGTGCTGCAAAAGTAAATGCCATTCAAGGCAAATCTGATACTGATCTGACAATCGTGCTCAATCAGACCATCAGTGAAAATCAACAAAGCGAACTTACGGAACTCCAAACCAATCTACAAACTCAATATCCTCAAATCACAAAAATTGACTTTGATTTTGGAGAATATAAAGAAAGGATATCTCAAAATGAGCTCTATCGCTGGGGTTATTGACTCAAGCATTGCTGCCGGCATTTACTGGGAGAAAACCTCCAAATAAAATTTCCGGCATTTAAACCATCAGCTCAAATAGCCGTTGAACTTAATCGAGGATATCAAGAAGCCATTATAAAAGATTTACAACAGCTTCTAAAAAATGACACTTACCAATCACAACTTGCTGAAAATAAAATTCTTAAAAATCAGATCTGCAAACGGATTATTCGCGCAAGCAATATCACAAGACCCCAAACAGAAACAATCTGGCCTTATAAGCTTGCTAATTATCACAAACTCTTTCAAAAATGGTATCCAGAAAACTACAAGCAATTAGACTATTTCTATCAACTACTTTCTCAAGATATTGCTAACATCACAGAATTTAAAACAAACGTTTTAGCATTTCTCAAAATACTTAAAAATAAAAACCACTACAGAAATTTTGATCGAGCAAAGCTTTTCAACGGCTGAATAATCACTCAACAACACAGAGTTTACTTTCTGATACCAAAAGTATTTTAATATCTCTTTCCAACCTAAACTTCTTTTCTCTTACGGCAATAAAAAAGCGTTAAGAGTTATATTCTTAACGCTTTCAATATGATAATCATCTATTGCCGATTAAGCTCGAATAATATCACCACTTTCGAGATGAACTATTCGAGTTGGAGATGATAATCCGCCAACTTTTCCCATCATCACGCCGGCAATACGATTGCCAAAAATTTCCATAATTGCTTCAGGTGTTTCAAGTGGCGCTTCCTTATGCAAATTCGCACTCGTCGATACAACCCCTACCGGCATTCGATCACACAGCGCCAAAGCATCAGGATGATTCGTGACACGTACAGCTAACGTTGTAAACTGCCCTCTCAAATACTCAGGACAATCATCTGTCGCCGGCACGATCCATGTGTAACGAAAACCGCCACGCAAGCTCTCTAACAACGTCTGAGATTGCTCTTCAGTTAATGGTTTAATCAATGGCGATAATTTCTCTAAGGACGCTGCCATGACGATAAACCCTTTCGAAGCTGAGCGATCCTTGAGGCTTAACACATTTTTAACCGCAGTTTCATTCATTGCATCTGCGGCAAAACCATAAACCCCTTCTGTTGGATACGCAATAATTTCACCATTCTTAAGGGCGGTGGCAGCCTCATCATATGAGAGTAATTTCATCTTAATTTACAAATAAATATGTACCAAGGAAGTAAAGACCAAATGATAACGATGTTGAAACAGGTAAAGTTAAAATCCACGCAATTAAAATATTCTTTACGGTCGATTTTTGTAATCCTGATTTATTCGCAATCATTGTGCCGGCGACAGAGCTTGAAAGAATATGCGTTGTCGATACCGGGAATCCTAAATGGCTCGCGGAGGCAATCGCAATTCCCGAGACAATCTGCGCACTCATTCCTTGCGCATAGGTCATATCTTTCTTCCCGATTTTACCACCAACAGTATCAACCACTCGTTTCCAGCCGATCATTGTCCCCATTCCCAGCGCTAACGCAACCGCAACAATCACCCAAAATGGGGCATATTCTGTTGTTTTAGTAAGATCCTTACTAATCGCTTTGTATGACTTACGATAGCCACTTGGCAGCGCATCTTGAGATTCTAAAGTCTTGGCAATACTTGCTAAACACATCACCTCATTACGAACCGCCCAACGATCTTCTGTTGCCAACTTATCATAAGTATCCACACCATTAAGAAGCGTAATAAGCTTTTCTGAATGTTGCTTCATTTCACTATATTCACAGCTAAATAGACCATCACTTACTTGCGTATCACTCTTAGGATATAGACGATCTAAAACATCTCTATTCGTGTCGTAATAAGCCACCATCTGCTGCGCCGCAACACGCGTTTGTTCAATTTCAAAAACACTGGAATTTAAGTTCAAGACAAACTGTGCCGGTACGACACTAAAGAGCACCAACATCACAAGCCCTATTCCTTTTTGACCATCATTTTGTCCGTGCGCATAGCTCATTCCCATCGCAGAAGTCACTAGCCAAAAACGCGGCCAAAATGGCGGACGCTTTTTCTTGTCAATCACATGACGCTGATACGGCGTTTTATGAATATAGCTTTTAGGAAGAAAACGTAATAATCCTAACAAGAGCAATCCTGCTAATCCCGCACCAATAAATGGTGAGAAAAGAAGCGACTCAAAAACACCCATCGCTTTTTCCCAGTTCACACCATCTACTAATGAGTGATCCGTCAACATCGCATTTGCCAGTCCTACACCTAAAATAGAACCAATCAATGTATGAGAACTAGATGCCGGAATCCCAAAATACCAGGTTCCTAAGTTCCAAATTAATGCCGATACTAATAATGAAACGACCATTACTAGCCCTTTTGTTGAGCTTGCACTTGCTAAAAGATCCATTGGTAGAAGGTTTACAATGGCATATGCCACTCCCAATCCCCCCAACAATACACCTAAGAAGTTAAAAATCCCGGAAAGAAAAACTGCCAATCTCGGTTTCATTGATTTCGTGTAAATTACCGTTGCGACCGCATTGGCAGTATCATGAAATCCATTTACAAACTCAAACGCTAAGACCAATCCTACGGAAAGGACAAGCGTCAGAAACACAACTAAATCAATACTATGAAAAAATTCTAACATTACGTTTTCTACTCTATTGTATAAAATATTTTACCAGTTAACGCATGGTGACCAGCTCTTCAGCTGCCGTCGGATGAAGTGCTACGGTGTCGTCAAAATCCTTTTTACGAGCACCCATTTTCACTGCTACCGCAAAACCTTGAAGCATTTCATCAACCGTTGGTCCAATGAGATGAATGCCGACGATCTTCTCATCTTCACCCACACAAACCATCTTCATCGCTGTCTTCACTGGCTTTGTACTAAAATTCGAGTACAT
>DXHP01000101.1 GCA_019113305.1 Candidatus Ignatzschineria merdigallinarum
TCTGTTGTCGATAAATATCAGTAACAGAATATGATTCTTCCTCTTGTGATTTCATCTTTGATGATCCAAATATATAGTTTTTTCGGTTTAAGATTAACGGTTATAACAGCTGGCATGAAATAAGCAAAAGCATGAAAATATTCTCCCCAACGATGCATCACCTTTTAAAAGAATGTTTAATTCAGATAATTTAAAACCAACTTCACTATAAAATTTTACAATAGAGAATTATTAAAGAAAGATCTCACATAAAAAAAACAACAAGGATTGCCGGCAACATTATTAACATCGACCTCGATAATAATGAATTACCGCGCAATCCTTATTTTTTCCTAATTGATTCCCTGATTTATTTCCTCTGCATCCAGCTATATTCAGCAAAACCATCATTTCAGTTTAAGAAGCTTGCCGATCATGATTAACAAATGATTGTTTAAAGCCTACAAATACTTCTCCCAAACCGCACATCAACTCTAAAATCATACCTACAATCATAAATATCTGAATCATTTCGTTATCAATCCCATCCCTAGATCGTCGATGAGCTTTTTCTATTCTTCCAATCACTGATATAATCAAACATCGCTTTTATCATCGATTATTACGCTATTCCTCAAAGAGAGATGTTTATGAGATATTCTGATCAAGACCTTTCAGAACCATTGCCGTTTGAATCTCGTCAAAAAAATGATGATGATCGTTATCAAACGAAAATCACCTATGAAACAATTGGCTCAAAACAGCAAGAAAGACCGAGAAACCCACAAGCATCTCAAAATCGTTATATCGAAGAAGATATTCTCGATAGCTTAGGAAGTGCCTTTAATCGCGGCGTTGCCGGCGTTAAAGCAACTTTTGATCGAATGGTTGATCATGCTAAAGCATTTTTAACAGGCGTTGGCGCACAAATTGCCACATTTTTTATTCCTTCTAAAATCGATTTAACCACCGGGTTTACCTTTCTTACCACTTATCTCGGTTTTATTATGCTCTTTCCTTCTCGTCCTAATCGTTTTGCATTAGGCGTAGGAATCGCTGCCGGCATTGTCATGATTTTGAGCGGACTATGGCCACTTTCCGCAATAATCGGCGGTTTAGTTGCCGCTATTTCCGGCATTCGTGATACTCAAATTGGTAACAAAACTTTCTGGTTTACGATCCCTTTCTCACTATTATTGCTCGTTGGTAGCGTCGCAACACAAGCGGAGAGCATTATTGGAGTCATTCCCTTAATAACCCTTATCGCACTGCTGATGCTCACCTTATTTGGTATTTTTGCACCACAAAATATTCGCCGAAAATTAAGCTACTATTTTATGAGTGAATCCGAAAAAAACATATATCGAGAAGAAGAAAAAGAGCTACAAGAAACGTTAAAAGCATTGGAAGAAGCTAATCAAGCTAAAGCTAAAAGCGCACAGAAATATGCCCTTTTTGGTCGTCATATTGAGATTTTAGAAAAAATTGAACTTCAAGTGACAAAACTTCCCGATGATCTTTCGGATCAAGTGGTCGAAATCGGTATCTCCTCCGTTAAAATTATTAAAGCAATGGAGCGCGATCCTCGTGATGTCCTTGTTGGCGGACGTTTTTTAAATCGCTATTTACCACTTATTCAGGAAAACCTCACAAAATATATTACTGTTATTGAATATGCCCCACTCGAGAAACAGCAAGAACTTCATATTGATGTCATGAAATCAATGTCAGCCTTACAACAAGCTTTCTCACAGCTCTCCTTAGAACTTGTGGAAAATGATCTGCATGATCTTAAAGTCGATATGAATGTCATTGATACTTTAGTGAGAAGTCAAGGGTTTGAGATTAAGAAGTAGAATAATTACAGTGATTCTCTACTCAAAGCTTTTACCCAAAAAGGATCTTTTTCCCACCTTTCTGGAAACCCCATCTGACTTAAAATAATATTTGGGTACTTGCTTAACAACATTTGCAAACGTCTTGCCCAAGTTGAAAAAGGACTAATTGTAAAAAGGATAGTTTGAATCGCTATTAAACTAATATATAACTTTTGATTATCAGAAGAAACTTCGTGACTTACCCATAAAATACTTTTATTTCTCGGTCTCGCAGGCCTTGCGCCAAATCCACGATTCCATAATCGAGCATGATGCGCACAAATATTGCGAATCATCTGAAAATTTGCCAACCAGGAATCTAGTAACGGCTGATTAACCCCTAACTCATGTGCTATTCGTTTACGAACTTGACGTGATCGAAGATTCCGATAAATTAAAGAAAGATCCCCAAATGTTAAAGACTCAAATACCATCCATACAGCAGGCTTATGAGGATTTGTATACTTATTTGCATGATGCTGTAACGGCGTGGTTTCGCTATAATTATTATAATTCCTATCTACGTAAATGATTCGTTGAATATTTTCCAATATTTTTCCATGCTGATGTTTATTACCAGATCTATAGGGAATAAAATATTGTTGATCATAAATCCAAAAAATATCCTGCGTTTCCTCACAAACTATATTACAAATTTTGGATCTTACAGCAATTTCAATCCGTTCTATCGCATCCAGGACAAGTAGGCGCAATTCTCTATCGAATATGTAAGTACTTAATATATCGTCGAAAAAAACATCATTATTAAACCGATCCTTCTCTAATTGAAAAGGTGGAAAGTAAGCGGACAAACGGTAATAAAAAATAAAAGATAAATATCGTTCTGCTCTATTTCTATCAGGAATATTTAAGCCTCGATACTCTAATTTATCAATTTGCTCTTCTATCGTCGTAATCGGCTTATTATATTCTTGCTTCATAAATAACTTTCAAAATTTAACGCATAAAAAAACCTGTCGATTTGGGCTTATCACTTCTTTTCAGATAAGTCATAGAGGCCTGACAGGTATGTTAGTGATATTCTACAACTAACTGATAATGATAGCAATCATTCCAATAAAAAAGGAAAGCAGCTATTTATCACTTTGCTATAAACAACAACTAAATACTATTTCCTCACAGAATCCGCCAACTCCTCTGTATAAAACAGATAAGTCGAAGGATCTTTCGGCAGGATTTTAACTTTCGCCGTTGCGCCTTTTAATTTATCAAGATCAATCGCATCTAATTCAATACGGCCCGATTCATAATAGTAAACCGCCTTCGAGAACATCGGCTGATACTCTGCTCTGGCAATCAGATAATCTCCACTGGGAATCACGGCGGTTACTTTCACGGAGAGTAATATTCCCTCATGCTCTAAACGAGATTTTTGCCGATCTTTTCTAATAGAACGATACACATTTCCGATCACGAAAATTGCAAAAAGTGAGACAGCTATCCCATAAAAATAGAGAAAGGCTATGCCGGCATATGCACCTTTATTATTTAATGTTGCACTTTTTAACGGCGCATCTTTCTGATAGTAAACGGGCAATATCTCACCAATGGTAAACTCCGTGCCATTATAATTTGCCGTATAAACAAACTCATATTGCGCACCATTTTGATCCGAAAAA
The DNA here is from genome assembly GCA_019113305.1 of Candidatus Ignatzschineria merdigallinarum. Taxonomy (GTDB): domain Bacteria; phylum Pseudomonadota; class Gammaproteobacteria; order Cardiobacteriales; family Wohlfahrtiimonadaceae; genus Ignatzschineria; species Ignatzschineria merdigallinarum. The sequence continues at coordinate 3,497 of DXHP01000101.1, forward strand.
CGAACTAACGCTTGTGACATATTTCGCTTATTATCGGCATTTAAAACTTCACCTTCAGTTTTAATACTCGTCACTTGCCATTTAATGTGTGAAACCAGAAGATCCGTACCTTTATAGAGCGCGTAAAACCCAGAAAAAAAATCCTAACAACAACGCACCGCCATAGATCAATGCAATTCCTGAGCCCAAAATAGTACTGATGATTCCTAACGTATTGGGAACCACATTAAAGGTATAACGATTAAATAATCGAACAAAAAGTGAATCTTTATTAAGTATCGGACTAAAAATTCTTAACAGGATGGCAATAATAAAAACAAGAACGATAAACTTCAATAGCATTGATTCACTCCTTTTACACTAACCTTGCAGCCAATTTTTATCGGGATCAATCTCCACCAAGTTTTTACCGCTACTGATTACTGCTTCCTCACCACCTTTCACTTCAAAACGATTAAAGTCAAAGAGCGTTGGATCCGCAAGCTGCGATGGCTTCACATTACGCATCGCTCTAAAAATAGAATCCATTCTGCCGGGATATTTGGCTTCCCATTCCGCTAACATCGACTTTGTCGTTTGCCGTTGTAAACCATCTTGAGAACCGCAAAGGTTACAAGGAATAATCGGAAACTGCTGCATTTCGGCATATTTAATCAGATCTTTCTCTTCACAATATGCTAGCGGACGAATCAAGATATTATCGCCATCATCACTACGTAATTTTGGTGGCATCGCTTTCATTGTTCCGCCAAAAAACATATTCATAAAGAGCGTTTCGACCATATCATCACGATGATGACCGAGCGCAATTTTATTAAATCCATGATCTTTCGCATATTGATATAAAACACCGCGACGAAGACGAGAACAGAGGCTGCAGGTTGTTTTCCCTTCCGGAATTACGCGTTTTACCACAGAATAAGTATCTTGCTCAATAATCTCAAACGGTACGCCGATCGAGGTTAAATAGTTAGGAAGAATCTCTTCTGGAAAACCGGGCTGTTTCTGATCCAAATTCACGGCAAAAACCTCAAAATTCACCGGCGCTTTCTCTTTTAATTTCAATAAAAGATCTAACAGCGCATAAGAATCTTTGCCGCCAGAAAGGCAAACCATCACACGATCGCCCTCTTCGATCATTTCATAATCCATGATCGCACTACCAACTTGTCGGCGAAGGCGCTTCTCTAATTTTTTCTCAGAAACCGATAATGCCACTTGTTTATCTCCCAATCGTGCCATTTTAAAGATGGCGTATTGTATCATTCTTGCCGGTAATCAAAGTAATTCTTCCTAAATTTAATCGTTTCGGTTAAAAAATATATTACAACTGCTAACACGAGATTGGTAAAAGTATGCAAGCATTCTCCTCAGCTACTAATTAGTTTTAAAAAGAATTCTTAGCCGAGAATTTAAAACCGTTTTCACGATACTTCTGCTGGCACAAGATTATCAAAAGCATGCAAGCATTCTCCCCAGCCGCTAATCAGCATCAAAAGGAAACATTGCTTCGGTAATTCAACACCGATTCACTATAAAATGATTCGTTCTATGTTATTAAGTAGAAACTTCCCGCCTTTCCAAAGATTCCCCGCAATGCTTGCAGAAATAACGGGCTTTTCGTGATTGAATTCGATTATGACGAATCGCTGTTAGCTCGTGACTTTGACACAAACAATAGTAAGTGAATCGCTCATAATGCCGAGTAACACTATTTTCTGTATTAAAACAATGTGTTCTAGTTGCCGGCAACTGCATGATTTCTGTCATCATCATTTGCCATTCTCTGCCGTGCGGCTGAACTCGTCCATATAATGCGAATGTTAAAAGATGCGCATACTCATGAGGAATCACTTCTTTGATAAATAGATCGCTATTTTCTGCTAACAAAATCGGATTTAGACGAATTTCCCAACGCTGAAGATGCGCGCTTCCGGCAGTTCTTCCCCGTTGATTAAAACTCACAATCGGATAGTAATTCTCCTCGGCGACGTGATGACTGCTTGGCAATCCTAAAAAAGATTTTGCGCGTGACAAAAAAGATGGTCGTTTAGCCATTTTTATAGAAGAATCTGCGGCATATTCGCGCCTTGCAACAAGCTCCACAGGCTGAGATTGTTGCAAATCTTGAAGTTGTGATTGAGCTTTTTGCTTTGACCCACTCATCGAATCCATCAAAGAACTCGTCTGATGATCCGAAAAATCCTGTAAATTTGATGATTGTCGTGATGAAGTTGATGGTAACGATGATCTTGATAACGGTAATGAAATTGCCATCATTGCTTCTTGCGCATGATATTTCGCGGCATTTGCTTTCAACATCAAGATTCGCTCTTGTAAATGCTGCATCGCATCGCGAGGAAGTTTATCCGACAATCGCTGCATTGCCGTCGCTTCTACCGCAATGATTTTTTCAATGACCTGATGCAAAAGCGCCTCTTTCGAAAAAGAGGCATCTTGTAATTTTTCCGCAGCTATGACGTGAATCACTTCCATCAAATTCAGATACCTTTAAGCATCCGTAAACTCTTTGGTTAATTCAAAAACGGTCAAAGATGCTTTCTCTTCTTTGCTATAAGATTTTCTAAATTGCCCATCTTTCAGGACAATTGTGCGATCTCCATAGCGAATTGCATGTTCCATATTATGCGTAATCATCACACAAGTGAGATTTTGCTCACGAACAAGCTTATCAGCTAATGCCATCACATGCTCGGCAATTTTAGGATCAAGTGCTGCCGTAATCTCATCTAATAATAAGATTTTCGACTCTGCAATAATCGACATCACCAAGCTTAAAGCCTGACGTTGACCACCTGAAAGATTGGTGACCATTTCATATAAACGATTTTCTAGATTCATTTCAAGAAGGGATAATTTCTCCTTAAAAAGTGATCTACGTCGATCATTATTAAAAAGACGAAAAGCGCGCTTTTGCCCACGCTTATAAGAAAATGCCATATTTTCCAGAATCGACATATTCTCCATCGTTCCCACTCTTGGATCTTGCATCACAATCGACACAAGATTCGCACGCTCTTGCTGGGACTTTTTCGTCACATCCACACCATCAATGACAATGCGACCTTTTTCTGGCTTCATAAATCCTGAAATCGTATTAAATACGGTGGATTTTCCGGCACCGTTACCGCCAATAATAACCAAAAACTCGCCTTTCGCAACTTCGAGATCAAGTCCTTCTAAAATCGTTCTTTCAAGCTGCGTACCTTTACCAACAACGAGCTTAATATCTTCTAATTTCAACATGGGATTTAGCATTTTTTGCGTCCTCCCGGCATTGCCATAATGATGATAATCAAAAGTCCGGCAATCAGGTTGAAGTCATAGCTCTTTAAATTCAAGAACTCCGCATGAAGCGCCAAACTTGTGACAATACGATAGACAATGGAACCGACAATACAGCTTAAAAGCTTGATCCAAATCGAACGAAATGGGAGGATTCTTTCCCCAATAATCACCGCGGCAAAGCCGGCAATAATCGTGCCAATTCCGGCAGAGATATCTGTAAAGCCTTGCTGCTGACTAAAGAGCGCGCCGCCCATTGCGATGAGTGCATTGCCCATTGCAACGCCGAGGATCACCATCCACTTTACATTCACGCCGCCATTCATACAGAGACGTTTATTCTGCCCAACAGCACGAATAGATAGACCAATATCGGTATTTAGTAAGAAACTAAATGCAGCGATTAAGATGATGGCAATGCCACCGAGCACCACAAGATTATTCGTCACAAAGATCGTCGGCGACATCAAGAGCGAAATATTCGGTGTTCCTTGCATCACGTGCAAGTTAATCGAATAGAGCATAAATGCGACTAAAATCCCCGCTAGAAGATCCGTCACTTTAAAGAAGCTATTTAAAATCCCCGTTAAAGCACCGGCAAGTGCACCACCAATCAATGCAAAAACAAGCGATAGAAAAGGATCCACGCCTGCTTTGATTAAAATAGAAGAGATGGCAGCTCCTAATACAAAGCTACCATCACAGGTTAAATCCGGAAAGTCGATAATTCTAAATGTGAGGTAAATCCCCATCCCGACAATTCCATAAATGAGCCCGAGTTCCAGGCTCATCACTAATTCACTTAAACTCATCCTAACCCTTAGTCTTTATTTACCACTTCTGCTTTTCCATCTTTAATAAAGACAGCTGCTTCCTCGATCACCTCATTTGGAAGCGTTAATCCGAGTTTATTGGCGGTATCCATGTTAATAACGAGCTCCATTTTATCAGGAAAACCCACAGGAATCGCGTTAATATCTTCACCGTTTAAAATACGCGCAATCATATCAGCAGTATCAATCCCTAGTTGATATTGATTAGGACCTAAAGCCGCTAAAGGACCAAATTCTACCGCATCAGTATCTGCTACAAATACTGGTTTTTTCTCTTTAGTAGCAGCCGTTACAATACTTTCTAATGCCGCAAGTGCGGTATTATCACCGTAGATAAAGATTGCATCCGTTTGATTCGCTAAACGCGTTGCCGCTTGTGGAACATCCGCTGTACGATTCACTGATTGAGTCACCACTTCTAAACCAAAATTAGGCGCTGCTTTTTCTAAATCTTTCAATTGCGTAATGGAGTTTGCATCACCAGGATTATAGATAAAACCGATTTTGGTCATTCCCGGCAATACTTTTTTGAACATTTCTAATTGTGGTGAAACATCCACGTAATTCGACATTCCTGTCACGTTTGTATTGGAATCTTCCAGAGATTTCACTAAACTTGCACTCATTGGATCCGTAATTGAACTGAAAACCATTTTGGTTTTTCCTTCCATCGCCGCTTTTACTAAGCTCTGTGCTGAAGGCGTACCAATTCCTACGGTAACATCTGCATTTTGTGCCACAAATTTTGTGGAAATTTGCGCCGCTAACGCCACGTTTGCTTGTGCGGATTCCACCACAAAATCAAGATTCTCACCTTCGACAAATCCGCGATCTTTAAGACCATCACGAATACCTTTCGCTGTCATATCAAGTGCAGGATGCTCTACGATCTGATTGACATAAACTTTTTTCACATCAGCCGCTAATGAGACACTGCTTGCAAGCGCTGCACTTAATACTACTGCTAATAACTTTTTCATGATTGCTCCTAAAGCGTAAAATATCATCTGAAAACAGTTTTGTTGTTTTATTAAACTGTCTTACTGTGGTGATACAGTATTACGATCCAACATTCTTGTCAACATTCTCATGATAATTTTCTCTATACGCTTTTTATGCCTATGAGATGAATCATTCAAAACCCTATCTTGTCGCGTGAGATATCACGGTAAAATCTTTTTAAAACAGATAGTAAAACCACTCTTAAGTCGTCTAAGTACAAATAACTTTAAGGCTGATTTACGGCTGGAGAGAATGCTTGCATACTTTTATTAACTGCACGCCAACGGTTATTGCCAATATTCTTAAGTTACAACCCATGATTCTCAGAGTTTTGATAAAGCGCTTTATCAAAAAAGGTAAAGCAATTAAAAATTGAAAAGATTCTCAATATCGGCGCATCAACTATGACAAGCGCATCGCTCGTTCTATCTGATATCCTGCAAGCCTATTTGCTGCAACAATCCTATCTTCAAAAGAGATTAATCTCCTCAAAAATTTCATATGCTATCTTAAAGAGACTATCAAATCATGTCTCTAAAAAAGGCAATAAAAAACGCCGGCATCACAATGTCTACCGGCGTTTTAATGTTTCTTTCTGTTCTATTTTACTGTCGATCCATCTTCAATCCATTTCACAATTGCAGATCCTACAATTGAAAAAATAGCCGGAGGTTCATAAAGTCTAAATCTTCTCTTTAGGATCCATTCTTGAAAGCACTAAACGATATCCATGATTTTGCTCTTCATTAATGAAGCGCGAAACACGACCAATCGTCGTTAAACTCGCGGATGTTAACGCATGAATCTCTCGATAGGAAAGATCACCGCGTTCTAACAACTGACAAACTTTCCAACGCTCAATCATCGAGCTAAGCTCCTTAGGCGTTAATAGATCTTTGAGAAACAACATCATCTCTTTCTCATTTTCGATCTTTAAAAAGGCTTTGCAGAGTGATTTCTCAAAATCAATCTCATCTAATCGTTGTTCTAAAGCTGAAAGATGCTCTTTATTACTCATTGTTATCCTTCTCTTCTCGCTAAATTAAGTTAATCAATATCAAAGCACATTTCGAGAAAAAAAGCGCTCAATTTTATTGAACGCTCTCTTTCCTGTTATCAAATCTTACTATTAGAAAATATTTAATAGCAAAACTTAAAATAGATTTATGACAAATCCACCAAGACTATTTCTCACTCTTTTGCAATTTTTCCACTTGAGAATCATGCGCTTGGTTTTCTTTTGATGTTTGTGTCAGTTTTATCACTCTATCATCTTCAACCGCATGTGTTGCGTAATAGAGTGCTTGTTCTAATTCGCTATTATATTGTTTCACCTGTTCTACCGTCCAGCTAAAATAACGAGCCATAAACTTCACAACTGCAACATGCTGAGATTTAACCAATTCTATATCAAAATAGAGCGCACTTGTCCGGCGAATCAAGAGATCACACGGTGTCATGATACTTTCATGTTCTAAGCCATAAACAAGCTGAACATAGAGCAGTAATGATAATCCTTGCATCGCTTCTGGACTGGCTTTTGCGGCAATATCAAAGAGCTGATCGACATTAGAACCATAGATTATCGCAAGTTTACGCGCTTCTGCTTCGGTCAAATTTGCCGCAATGCCTTTCGCAACCGCCGATTCCACAAAACTTGCAAAAAGTGTGCTTCCGCCAACATCACCGCCAGAAAAAGGTAAATGCATTGTTTGGCTTGCTGAAAATTCCTGCCCTTTTTCGATTTTCAAACGGCTCGTCACTTCATCGACCACCGCTTCTGCTAACTCTCGATATCCTGTTAATTTCCCTGTTGTCACGTTCATCATGCCATTTGAAGAAGTTTCAATCAGTGGTTTTTTCGCTTTAGGATTTGATTTATCTTTCACCACAGGTGAAATGCCGGCCCATGAAGATTCGATCATTTCTGCGGTCACATTCAGCGCCGGGAACATCTCTTGAATCGCCGCTAATAGATAATGTTGATCCGTAATAGAGACTGTTGGCGTTTCTCGATTACCCTCATAAACCGCACTGCTCACTCCCACATACGTTTTACCATCACGAGGAATCGCAAATACCATCTTTTTATCTTCACCGGTATCAAAATATATGGCATCTTTCAGCGGAAAATCCTTCTGATCGAAAACTAAATGTGCGCCTTTAATCAACATCACGGAGAGCTCTTGTGGCTTTTCCTCATCAAGATCAAACCGCCATGCACCGGCGGCATTTAAGATAATAGAACCTTCCACGATATAAGTATTATTGGTCGGCTCATCTTGAATAATCACCGCTTCCACAAATCCTCGATGATCTCGGTTAAATCCGGTGACATTACTATAATTTAGACAATCCGCCCCTAATTCCACCGCTTTTTTGATAATTTCCAAGGTCATTCTGGCATCATCAGCGCGATATTCCACATATTCGCCGGCACCACGAAGCCCATCAGTTTT
>DXHP01000102.1 GCA_019113305.1 Candidatus Ignatzschineria merdigallinarum
GTGCAAGGGAAGGGGTTTGATGAGATTAATGAGCCGATGCCGGCATCATTGCCAGAAGGAACGCGAATCGAAGTATGCGATCTTTTTTTTAATGTGCCAGCTCGAAGAAAATTCCTTCGAACAGAGCGAACGGAATTTAGTCATATTGAAACGCTTGTGAAGCGCTTGGCACTTATTCGTTACGATATTGGCTTTACGTTGATTCATAATGGACGAGAAGTCTTTACAGCACCAATTGCCGAGAGCATGGAAGAGAAGCAGTTACGAATCGGCTCAGTTTTTAGTCCTGATTTTTTAACGGAGAGTTTTCATTTCACGCATACCAAAGAGATACCAGTTGATGATTATGATACGACCAGAACTCTAACGCTCGAAGGTTGGGTTGCGAAACCGACGTTTTTCCGTAATAACAATGATTGGCAATATGTCTATGTCAATGGACGAATGGTGAAGGATCGTTTAGTCGCGCATGCGATTCGTCAAGCTTATCGTGATGTAATGTATAGCGATAAGCATCCGGCATTTGTGATCTATTTAACGTTAGATGCTGCCGCTGTAGATGTGAATGCGCATCCGCAAAAGCATGAGGTGCGTTTTAGAGAATCACGGATGGTGCATAACTTCCTATTTAGTACCTTAAATCATGTGATCTCTCAACCAGAAGTGATGGCAGGACATGAAAAAATGCCGGTAGTTGCTTCATTGGATGGCGAGGAAACTACAGATATTGCAGCAAGTCGAGAGCCGGTCTCTATTGCGAGACAAGGGGGATTGAATTTTGGTAATCAAGTTCCTAGTCGACCTTACAAGCCTGTGAATCTATATGAAGCGATTGGTGCTGGCAGTGAACGAGGATCGCTCTTTGGCAGCGTTTCGGAAGCTGTATCATCGTCGGATACTTTTTCCACGCTTCAAGCTGCCGGAGATCATTTGGCTCGTGATCAATCTTCAATGGCAAAGAGTTCAGAAAGTGATGATGACTTTAATCCGGATGAAGCGCCTTTAGGATATGCGTTAGGGCAGCTACATGAAGCGTATATTTTAGCTGAAAATCGAGAAGGATTAGTGATGGTCGATATGCACGCAGCCCACGAGCGTATTATCTATGAGCGTTTTAAAAATGCTGTGCAATCCCAAGATGGAATTATTCGTCAAGCTCTGCTTATTCCCAAATCAATGGATGTTTCCTCAAAGGAAATTGCGCTTGTGGAAGAATTTCAAAGTGAGTTGCAATCAGTGGGGTTAGTATTAGAAGTCTTAAGTCATACGAGTATTGTGATTCGAGAAGTGCCGGCAAGTTTGATTCGTGCCAATATCGAAAAACTGGTCATGGAAGTGTTGAAAGACTTTGATCGTTATGGTTCGAGTCAAAAAATTACCGAACACATGAATGAAATTTTATCGACAATGGCATGTCATAGTGCGATTCGTCACCATCGCCGATTAACCTTGCCGGAGATGAATGCGCTGCTCAGAGATATGGAGCGAACCGAGCGTTCAGGACAATGTAATCATGGCAGGCCCACTTGGCGATCTTTAGCGTTAACCGATTTAGATAAACTCTTTTTACGTGGTGAGTAGTGTTTTCATTTTAAAAGAGGAGGAAAGAATAATGAGTCAGAATAAGAATAATCGATGTGTGATTTTTGGCAATCCCGTTGCACAATCGAAATCGCCAGAGATGCAGATGCGATTTGCACAAAATGCCGGTATTTCGTTAGAGTATTTAAAGGTTTTAGCACCGCTAGATGGGTTTTCAGAAGCATTAGAAACGTGGAAAGCGAAAGGTATTCTGGGCGCTAATATTACGATTCCATTTAAAGAAGATGTGATGCAACTCTGCGATGAGCTTACGCCGGAAGCGCGATTAGCAAAGGCCGTAAATACTATTCGCATTGATGAAAATGGGAAAATCCATGGGCATAATACGGATGGGATTGGTTTACTGCGCGATATTACGGTCGTCAAAAAATATGAATTAGCCCATAAACGTGTTTTAGTGCTAGGTGCTGGCGGTGCGGTTCGAGGGATTTTAAAACCGTTGTTGGATTTTCAACCGCAAGAAGTGGTGATCACGAATCGCACTTTATCTCGCGCCGAAGGTTTGGCGGCTGAGTTCTCTAGTTTTGGGAACATCAAAGCTTCTAGCTGGGATCAGTTGTCAGGAGAATTTGATCTGATTATTAATGCCACAAGTGCATCATTGCAATCTACCTTTCCAGCATTGCCGAAAGGGATTATTTCTCACAATAGTGTGGGATACGATTTGGTGTATGGCAATGAACCGACGTCGTTCATGACTTACTTTTTAGAAGCAGGTGGACGTGAGGTTTCTGATGGATTAGGGATGTTAATCGAGCAAGGTGTTTATGCTTTTGAATTTTGGTTTGGTATAAAACCCTCATTGGATGGCGTATTAGAAATTTTTGGGCGCGAATCACTGTAATTGATGCTCGTTTTAATATCGGAAAATGGAATAAAAGTCTGCCTTTAATCAGACATTGCTAGGTAGATTTTGTTATCATTCCATGATGATTAGATAAGGATAAGAGATATGTCTGAAGAAAAAACCCATTTTGGTTATCAAACGGTTGATCGTGATGAGAAAGAAGCGCGTGTTGCTGAGGTTTTTCACTCTGTTGCAAGCCGTTATGATGTAATGAACGATGTGATGAGTTTTGGAATTCATCGTTTATGGAAAAATACGGCAATGACATTGTCTGGTGCTAGAAAAGGCCAGAAGGTGCTCGACCTTGCCGGCGGTACCGGAGATTTAACAAAACGTTTGAGCAAACGTGTGGGTTCTGAAGGATTGGTTGTTCTTTCTGATATTAACGAATCGATGTTAGAAGAAGGTCGTAAACGCCTTATCAATGAAGGGATTGTTGGTAATGTTGAGTTTAAACAGATCAATGCCGAACATATTCCGTTTGAGGATGCGACATTTGATCTCGTGACGATTGGTTTTGGACTGCGTAATGTGACGGATAAGCTCAAAGCGCTCAAAGAGATGAAACGTGTTCTCAAACCTGGTGGGCGTTTATTGGTGTTAGAGTTCTCTAAACCAGTAGTGCCATTATTAGGAACGGTTTATGATTTTTACTCCTTTCAAGTGATTCCTCGTATGGGCGAATTAATTGCGAGTGATGGTGATAGTTATCGTTATCTTTCAGAATCTATTCGTATGCATCCGCCGCAAGAAGAACTCCGCGATATGATGTTAGAAGCGGGATTTGATGAAGTGGATTATAAAAACTTAACGGGCGGAATCGTGGCGATTCATCGTGGTTTTGTCTACTAAGTGAAGTGATATTATGGGGCGCTCTTTCTATTTTCAAGATAAAGAGTTGCCGTATCAGATCTATACGTTTCAATATGATGCAAAGGGTTATCGATGGTTTCTCGTAGCTTGAGAATGATTAAAATATGGTGGGTTTTATTGCGTTATGGTCTTTACGATCTCGCATTTATGATTCCGGGACTGCGACATTTACGTTTTTTACAGCCTATTTTAGCGCTGTTTAACGGACATAAAAATACCCCTTTGCCGGTTCGAATTCGTTTGGCTTTAGAAAATCTTGGTCCTACTTTTATTAAGTTAGGGCAAGCACTATCAACGCGTTACGACTTGCTTGATAAAGAGATTGTCGATGAGCTGATTAAGCTACAAGATCAAGTGCCGGCATTTCCTTCGAATATTGCGATGGATATTATCGAGCGTTCTTTTGAGAAGCCAATTTCTGAGCTCTTTATAGAATTTGATGAAGTACCGATTGCTGCTGCTTCTATCGCACAAGTCCATGGTGCCAAATTGCCAAATGGGCAAGAGGTTGTGGTTAAAGTTGTTCGTCCTAATATCCATAAAGTCATTAAGCGCGATATCGGTTTAATGCAGATTTTAGCGCAGATGGTGGAACGCTACTATCCTGATGGAAAACGTCTTCGTCCGGTGGAGATCGTTGAAGAATATGCTAGAACAATTCTTAATGAGTTAGATCTCACCATTGAAGCGGCAAATGGTGCGCAGCTTAGAGAAAATTTTAAGGGTTCAAAAGAGCTCTATGTGCCGGAGATCTATTTAGATTATGTGCGCAAAAATGTCTTAGTAATGGAGCGTATTTCCGGCGTTCCAGTGGGAGATATTGAAACACTTAAAGCATTGGGCGTGAATATCCCATTACTTGCAAAACGGAGTGTTGACATCTTCTTTAAGCAAGTATTTGAGCATAGTTTTTTCCATGCGGATATGCATCCTGGTAATATTTTCGTGGATGTAACAGATCCTGCAGATCCTACTTATATTGCGCTTGATTTTGGTATTATTGGTACGTTAAATGAAGATGATCAGCATTACTTAGCTAGTAACTTTTTAGCTTTTTTTAATCGTGATTATCTTAAAGTTGCAGAGCTTCATGTGGAATCAGGTTGGGTACCGCCAGATACTTCTGTGGGCGATTTTGAAGCGGTGATTCGCTCTCTGTGCGAGCCAATTTTCAATAAGCCTTTAAAAGATATCTCCTTTGGCGCATTTCTTTTATCTCTATTTCAAACGGCGCGACGATTCAAAATGGAGATGCAGCCGCAGTTGATGTTGTTGCAAAAGACATTATTTGCGATTGAAGGTTTAGGACGAGAACTCTATCCGGAGTTAGATCTTTGGGCAACAGCAAAGCCTTACTTGGTGGAGTTTGTAAAAGAGAAACGTGGACCAAAAGCGCTTGTAAAACGTTATCGCCGAGAAATTCCAGTATGGTTTGAGCAACTGCCAGATGTGATGCAAAATGCGAATTTAACATTGCGTCAAGCGGTGAAAGGGCGGTTAAAAGTTGATTTAAATAGTAAAGAGTGGGAGCGTTTAGCCGCGATTCATCGTGAAGAGAGTCGCCGGAAAGTGTTTGGAACTATCGGCGCTGTGTTCCTGCTGGCATTGCTTTTAAAGTTTGAAGGGTTTGATGAAAGCACATTATTAGTTCCTGGAATGATGGGGATTGCATCACTCTTTTTCTTCTATCTCTCGCTTCGTAAGCGTAAATAAAGACAAGGTTATCCATCTTGTCAATTAACTTAGATCATTAATATTTTTTTATACAAAAAAGTTAATTAATAGCAATATATTTAGATGATTTCATTTATAATGGGCAGTTGCATCCTTCCGATATTTTTGAGTAAGTATCTGTTGTGATGCATGATTTTTATTTAAAAAGGAGAAGTCAATGAAAAAATTAGCACTTGCAGCAATGTTAGCTGTTGGCGTAACAGGTGTTTCAATGGCGGAAGTTGATGCTGATGCAGTGATCAAATACCGTAAAGCAGCATTTACTGTTGCGGGTTGGAATATGGGAACACTTGGTGGAATGCTTAAAGGCGAAATCGAATATAGTCCTGAAGAAGCGGTTGCAGCAGCAAAACGCATTAATGAAATGGCAAAAGCTGTTGGCGCAACATTTATTGATGGGACTTATGAAGGTACGAAGGTAAATCCTAAAATTACAGATAACAGAGCAGAGTTTGATGCAGATTTAGCGGCATTTATCGAGCAAAGTGGCGCAATGGTTGAAGCTGCTGGCGATAAAAAAACAATGGCTGCGCAAATGGGTAAATTAGGTGGTACATGTAAATCATGCCACGATGCATTTAAATTAGACTAATTAAATGTGATACCATTTAGGATAAGATTAACGAAAAATATTTGAATAAATACCTTTCAGTTAGATCTTTAACTAAAGTGTGATATAAGATGAGAGCGGTTGATGTGAATCAACCGCTTATTTTATGTCTACCCACTTTATAGGAGAAAAATAAAGTGATGAAAAAACTAAAGTTAACAGCTCTCTTATCCCTAGGGTTCTTAATTGGTAGTCATACAGTAAGCGCACAGGAAGTACGCGTTTATAACTGGACGGACTATATTGATCCTGAATTAATTACGGAGTTTACTGAACAGACGGGCATTAAGGTTATTTATGATACGTTTGATAGTAACGAAGTATTATTAGCAAAAACCTTAACGAGTAACTCCGGTTACGATATCGTTGTGCCATCAGATTATACTTTAATCTATATGGTGCAAGCAGATGCGGTGCAGA
>DXHP01000103.1 GCA_019113305.1 Candidatus Ignatzschineria merdigallinarum
GGCAAGCATTCTAAAGCTGAGATCAATCGCCGTGTAGATGAGTTGCTGCAATTTGTCGAGCTTCCTGATAAAAAGAATTCTTATCCACGTGAGCTTTCAGGTGGGCAAAAGCAGCGGATTGGTATTGCGCGAGCATTGGTGAATGATCCTAAAATTCTTCTTTGTGATGAAGCAACTTCAGCGCTCGATCCACAAACCACGATTGCGATCTTAGATCTTTTGAAGAAGATCAATCAAGAACAAGGCGTGACGATTATGATGGTGACGCACCAGATGGAAGTGGTGGAATATCTCTGTAATAAAGTGGCAGTGATGGAAAAAGGCGAAGTGATTGAAACCGGTAAAACTATTGATGTTTTCGGTAATCCAGAGAAAAATACCACGAAGAGTTTTGTCCGTACGATTATTGGAGATTCTATTCCTGAGCGTGTTCTACAAAACTTGGATGATCCGACTTTAACAGATATTTATCGCTTTGAGTTCTTAGGTCGCTCGGCGCAAGAGCCGGTGATTAATGAGTTAATTCTCAAAGGAGATGTGGTGATTAATATTCTCTTTGCCAATATGATCGAGATCGAAGGGAATATCCTCGGCAGTACATTTGTCCAAATGACGGGCGATGCTGCAAAGGTGGAAGAAGCGATTGCATTCCTTCGTTTCCATGGTGTTCGTGTCACGCATGAAGGATCGAAACATTCGATCAACGTGACACAAAAAGAGTTAAATCTTGATTCAGTGAAGAGAGGCGCATAATTATGTGGGATTGGTATACAGAAACATTTAAAACCCAAGTCACCTTGGATCAATTCCTCCAAGCAGGTTGGGAAACATTTGTCATGGTTGGCGTTTCGTTAGTGATCGGAACAATCTTAGGTTCTATTATCGGGATTTTACTCGTATTAACTCGCCCCAATGGGATCGAAGAATCCCCGATTTTTTATAAAGCGTTAAATACGGTTGTGAATATTGTTCGTTCGTTGCCATTCATTATCTTGATGGTTGCGATCATTCCTTTCACACGAATGGTGGTGGGCACTTCGATCGGAACTTCTGCGGCAATTGTCCCGTTAATTATCTATATTTCGCCATTTATTGGGCGTTTAGTAGAGAGTTCTCTGTTAGAAGTGGATCATGGAATCGTTGAAGCTGCGAACTCCATGGGCGCAACAACTTTCCAAATTATCTGGAAATTTTTATTGCCGGAAGCAAGAGGTTCATTGATTCTCAACTTCACGACCGCAACTATCGGTTTGGTCGGTGCAACGGCAATGGCAGGTGCGGTTGGCGGCGGTGGAATCGGGGATTTAGCGCTTAACTATGGTTATCAACGATTCGATAGCGTTGCGATGTTTTATACGGTTGTGTTGTTAGTCGTCATTGTTCAAGCGATTCAATCGCTGGGTAATTTCCTTGCAAAGCGTTATCACTAATTTCTAAAATCAAGAGAGAATGCCGGTTTCGAGATCTTTCAATATTCTTCAAATCGGCATTTTCCCGAAGATTCCTCACAATATTTCATTGTAATATTTTCAGCTTAAAATTTTAAAAGATGCGTTATTTAGCGTGTCCTTGTAGAACTCATCTTGGAGAAAGTCATGAATCAAGTCGTTAACCTCGTTAAAATGAGCCCAGAAGCGCGTTTAGATGCTGTTAAAGCAATCGCTAAAGCCTTTAAGGATCGTGCATATACGCATGATGTTACCGGCACATTTCCATTAGAAAACTATGCGGATTTAAGAGCGGCTAATTTCCCAGCATTAACGATTCCTCAAAGCTTCGGTGGCGCCGGTATTTCTTTAGAGGAAATGCTCAGGTTGCAATCAGAAATTGCAAAGCAAGATGGTTCTACAGGACTTGCGATTGGTTGGCATATGGGGATTAGTAAGCATTTAGGAGAAAGTGATAATTGGAATCCGGCGCTCTACGCCGAATTTGCCGAAAGTGTGATAGCAAATGGTTCGCTCATTAATAATGCGGCATCAGAGCCGGCAACAGGAAGTCCAACGCGCGGTGGGCGACCAGAAACAACGGCAGTAAAAACGGAGAAAGGTTGGATGCTCAATGGGCGAAAGACTTTCACGACATTATCGCCGGTACTCGATTATTTTGCGGTGAGTGCCGGCATTGAAGGATCGGACCAAGTTGCGAGCTTTTTAGTAAAAAAAGAGCTTGTCGGCGTTTCCATTGAAGAAACATGGGATTCGATAGCGATGAGTGCTACAGGAAGTCATGATTTGATCCTGCAAGATGTTGAGATTCGAGATGAAGATCTCGCGCAATATTTAACACCAGGGAAAAAAGACCCACAAGGTTGGCTATTACATATTCCGGCAGTCTATTTTGGGATTGCACAAGGCGCGTATGAAGAAGCATTGAATTTCGCGAATAGTTACTCATCCAATGCGATGAATGGCGGTACGGTCGGACAGTTCCCAACAGTTCAGCAAAAAATTGGACAGATTCGGGTGAAATTGATGGAGATGGATTATTTCCTCTTCGGCGTTGCCCGAAAGTGGGATCAATCAGATACTTCAGTACGTATTGAAATGGGCGATGAATTGAGTGCAGTGAAAGTATCAGTTGTGAACAGTGCGCTGGAAGTGGTGGATTTAGCAATGCGAATTGTGGGTGCGAGAAGCTTATCGCAAAAGCATCCGTTATCTCGCGCGTATCGAGATGTTCGTGCCGGATTACACAATCCGCCAATGGAAGATATGGTTTATACCAATTTAGCGAAAGCAGTGTTGAATCTTTGATATTGGGATAGTGAGATTCGGCATTATCTGCAGATGATTGCCGAACTTCAGTATTACAGTATCGAAATGAAAGGATCTTTCTTTCAATACCTCGATTCCAAGAGATAAGTAAAGCATCATTGATTTAAACCATTTATTGAAACTTTTGGTTGAATCTCTTCGCTTAACTTAATTCATTTAAGGATATTAAAAATCAAAATTTGTTTAGCCAAAATGCTAAGCACGGCATTTTTTGTCTCAAAAATAACGCGATCAGAATGAGAGTATCACCATAAACGAACTTGCAGGATGCTGGATAGAACGGTTGTTGTGCTTCTTGTAGTCGATGCGCCAGCACATCGAGAAATCATCAATCTGTTGGCACTAGATTAATCGAAGCGTGTAAACATTCGTTCTGGTTATGAAACTGTTTAAAACGTTGAAAAGTAAAATTTGGAATCAGTGAGTAGAGAGAAGGAATCACTAACTTGCTGGCACGAGATTGATAAAAGTATGCAAGCATTCATTCCAGCGATGGCGCAGCTTAAAAAAAGCATCACTAAAAATCATAAAACGAAAACTACAAGGAAGGGAATCATGAAGGAAAAACAGATGAGAAAGAAAAGATTATTGAGGCATTTATGGTTAAAGTTTCCGGCATTTTTATCACCATTGAAA
>DXHP01000012.1 GCA_019113305.1 Candidatus Ignatzschineria merdigallinarum
GATCTACCATTTGAAAATTTCCGCGCAATTGCCGCATCATTATCCCAAACCTTTGGGCGCGCGTACGGCATTGCTTTAGATCGACTATTTAAAGCGATCTATGAATATCTGGTAGATGTCCGAAATCTCACCATGGATGAAGTCAGAATAGTCATGCGTGAAGACTTCCTGCGAACCGGTATTAAAGGTTGGCCAAAATATTTAGGAGAAAGACCAGATGATCGTCTCTTTGGATCACAAGGTGATAGTAACGAAGCCTTGCCGCAAAGACAGAGACAGCATCGTGCGTGATGAGATATGGTTATCTGTCTCTGATAAATAGGGAAAGGCCTAATGAGTTTAATCGTCATTAGGCTTTTTTAAATGGATTAACTGTAGCGATTGGTGAAAGTATTAGTGGGTATTTAAATGGATCGGGGAGTTCTGATAAAGCAATGACTGATTCATGCTTTTGAAAGGTCGTAATTCCCAATCATTTTCCTCTGCGAGTGTTGTGAGAAATAAGGACTGCTCAGAGGTCATCTTCGGCACAAAGATACAAGAACCTGTGCCGGTAATGTAAGGATTTACATTAATATTATCGAGTGCATGCATAATTAGGCGCATGACAGGATAGTGATGATAGATTGCCGGCAAGCAATCGTTGATAGCTCGACTTTGATCAAATACTTTATTTTTAAATAGAGGACTATTTCTTGGGAGTTCAGGGCTTTCAAAAATGCGCTTTGTCGAGATATGAATGTCAGGATTAATGAGTGTAAACTCTTCTTCTGGAATCTCGATTTCAGTGAGCTTTTCGCCAATTCCTTCGGCCCAAGCGCTTTTGCCGTAAATAAAAATCGGGACATCTGCACCGAGTTTTTGTCCAAGATTGATCAGCTCTGTTTCATGAAGATTAAGCTCCCATAAGGCGTTTAGTGCTACGAGTGTGGTTGCCGCATTGGAGCTGCCACCACCGATTCCAGCGCCCATTGGAAGTTTTTTTATAAGATCGACCGTAACACCTTTATCAGTATGTGTGTAATCTTTAAGTGCGATAATGGCTCGATAGATCAAGTCTTCTTCTAAAGAGAAATCTGTATGATCATAATTAAAATGAATCTCATTATCTTGGCGAACTTCAAAGCCGATTTCATCAAATAGATCGGTGAATTGAAAGACCGTTTGTAAATAATGGTATCCATTTTCTTCACGACGAATGACACGAAGCATGCGATTGATTTTCGCAGGAGATGAAAAGTACAACATTAGCGAATAATCCAATTATCAATTAGGAAGCGTAGACGAATATCATTGCCGCGAGTTAAAGTCATTTTAAGTGGAAGTTGCATACTATTTTTCTCTATCCATTCATCATAAGTGATTGTCCAACCATCTTCGATAAACGTTCTTGGAAGCTCTGTTTTCTCATCGTAGAGAATTTTAGTTTTAGGGTTATTAGTTCGACCTTTGATCCACTGTTGAGTGCCTGATACAGGCCAGTCAATGCCGGTAAGATTGGCGAAAAGACGATCAGGATTTTGATCTGTAAAGGTTTCTTCGTTAATTGTTATAGAGGTTTCTTTTTCCGCAACTTCTATATCAACACGACCTTGCGCGAAAGGCCCTTGAATAATGATGTTGATCGCTTCATTCTTCGCTTGTTCGATCGCAAAACTGACTTGACCATTTTGGCTGGGATGCTTGATAGCGGTTCTGCCAAAAACTTTATAACTCTCAGCATCCTCTAAGGTCTCATACATTGGGACAGTACAAGCAGTGAATGTTAGTGTTGTTAAAATAATTGGGATAATTTTTAATCGTTTCATAGCTTTTTCAAAAAAGTTTGTTAGAATTGTTCTCGTTGATTCAGCGCAACGAAGTAAACGTCTTAGATGAGAGACATTCTACACGTTGAATTAGCTTATAAACAGAAGTCTAGGTGGGTAAAAAACACTCACAGAAAGCACTAGACAAACCTAAAAAGATGTTTATAATAGTTGTTCTTCTGATGGGCTATAGCCAAGCGGTAAGGCAGCGGGTTTTGATCCCGCCATCCCCAGGTTCGAATCCTGGTAGCCCAGCCATATATATAAAAGGTATTGCACTGTAATTAAGTATTGATTATGTCAAAGAAAAGATTACAATTAGCGGCAATACCTTTTTTCTATTGTAAAACCCAAACTTCATTTAATTTATAGAGGATTCTTTGTAATGAGCAGCAAAGACCAGATGATGGTGTTTACCGGTAACGCCAATCCAGAGTTAGCTAGTAAGGTGGCCAAGCATTTAGGGCTTGAGTTAGGAGATGCGACAGTAGGGCGCTTCTCAGATGGAGAAGTAATGATCTCTATCAACGAAAACGTGCGTGGTAAGGATGTGTTTTTCATTCAGCCAACATGCTACCCAACAAATGATAACTTAATGGAGCTTTTGGTTGCTTGTGATGCGCTTCGACGTGCATCAGCAGGAAGAATCACTGCAGTTATCCCTTATTATGGTTATTCGCGTCAAGATCGTCGTCCACGTTCAGCACGTGTGCCGATCTCAGCAAAAGTTGTTGCGAATATGATTACTAGCGTTGGTTGTGATCGTGTTCTAACAATTGATCTTCATGCAGATCAAATCCAAGGTTTCTTTGAAATTCCGGTAGATAATATCTATGCATCATCTGTGATCCAAGCAGATATTATGAAACATGATAGTTCTAATATCACAGTGGTATCGCCGGATGTTGGTGGCGTACTTCGTGCACGTTCTGTTGCAAAACAGATTCCTGGTGCTGATTTAGTGATTATTGATAAGCGTCGTCCGGCACCAAACGTATCAGAAGTAATGAATATTATTGGTGAAGTGGAAGGTCGTGACTGTATTATTGTTGATGATATCGTGGATACGGCAGGAACGTTGGGTGCAGCGGCAAAAGTTCTGAAAGAGCGTGGCGCAAAAACAGTAAAAGCTTACTGCACACACCCTATTTTTTCGGGCAAAGCAATTTTCAACATCGAGAACTCAGGTCTTGATGAAATGATTGTAACGGATACGATTCCACTTCGTGAAGAAGCGATTGCGTGTGATAAAATCCGTGTACTTTCAATTTCTGACATCATCGCGAATACTATTTTAAGAATTCACGAAGAAGAGTCAGTTAGTACATTATTTACGCTTGATTAAGTAAAAATAAACAGTATAATTATCCGAGTTGATTGGGCTATAGCCAAGCGGTAAGGCAGCGGGTTTTGATCCCGCCATCCCCAGGTTCGAATCCTGGTAGCCCAGCCATATCAATAGAAGGCATTACGATTTAAGCGTAATGCCTTTTTGCTGTTTATGTGTTTTTTCTTTGCCGGTTTTTGTGAATTGCGCCTTTGTATAATGAAATGAAATCAGTTTTAAATCATCTGAATTGCAGATTCTATTAAAAGGTGATGGTCTGCTGGGAGTACTTGCACTCTTTTATTAATCTCCTGCGGGTAGTTGCGACAGCTGTTCTTAAATTGAAATGATGATCACGATGATAGATGTTGCTAGGCTGGGATAGTTATCATTTTAAAGAATAGAGGGTTTGGCAACAGCAGGGGAGGAATCTTGAGACATTCATGATAAGAGCAGAAATCTGTGAGTTGTCGAGTTTATCTTTGGTGGATGAGTGATATTTATTGTCTCTTTGGTCATGTTTTGGAGAGGGAAATGTTTTATCTCGCACTTTGTTAGGGATAAGCTGTGAAAGCTCAGCAATCTATGGAGAGCTTCTATATAATGGACGGCAACTTATAGAAATCTTTATGCTCCAATGGAGAGTTTAGGGTTCTTATCTTTAATTGTTATTAGATGTAAAAGGATTTGTATGACACGTAAAGTATTTTGTGTAAAACTGCAGAAAGAAGCAGATGCGATGCCAAGACAGATGTATCCTGGAGAGTTGGGAAAGCAGATTTTTGAGAATGTTTCTCATGAGGCTTGGCAAGATTGGTTAAGAGCGCAAACGATTTTGATTAATGAGTATCGTATTAATCCTTTAGATTCTAAATCTAGAGAGTTTTTAGAAAAACAGATGCATGATTTCTTCTTTGGTGAAGGTGCTGATCTTCCAGATGCTTTTAAACCAGAATAAATAATGATTGTGTTGAGCGATCAATAGATTAGCTGTATTGTTTTTATAGATCAATGTCCGTGTTATTTTCGATTGATCGCTTTAATATAGAGAGAAGTTATGAAAAGACCTTGACCCCTTTTAAAAAAAGGGTTAAGGTCTTTTTTATGACTACGAAAAATTACGCACTACTACAACTACGACTTATTCTGCTGTAACCGCAAAGGTTGCAGCCTAAATCTGCTTATTTATAGATTTTTGAAGTTTGTTTGTTGGTGTAATTTTAATGAAAGCTCCCGTTTCGTTTATAGAAAGTAATATCCTTTTTGACAGAATTGTTCGCTGGCATGCCTTGATTTATAGCCTGCGACTATCTTTTTTGTATCCTAAATAATTGTAGAAAAAGATAGAAATAGAATACTCACGAATAAAAGCTCAAGAGCAGAGCATATTAAAAAACAGGAAAAAATATTATGATCGCAAATCCATCCACTAAATATCAGCGTTTTGTCGCACCTAATTATCAAAATAGAACTTGGCCAAATAATGAAATTACAAAAGCGCCACGTTGGTTAAGTTCAGATCTTCGTGATGGAAATCAATCATTAATTGAGCCGATGGATGTGGAGAAAAAAATCCGCATGTTTGATCTTTTAGTGGAGTGTGGTTTTAAGGAGATCGAGGTAGGATTCCCTTCAGCATCAGATACGGAATTTAATTTTGTCCGTAAGTTGATTGAAGAAAATCGTATTCCGGAAGATGTGACGATTCAAGTATTAACGCAATCCCGTCAAGATTTGATTGAGAGAACATTTGCGGCATTAAAAGGATCAAAACAAGCGATTATTCATTACTATAATGCGGTTTCACCGACCTTTAGACGAGTTGTCTTTAAAATGGAGAAGCCTGAAATTAAAGCATTAGCGGTTAAAGGTGCGCAGATGATTCAAGCGGAATCCTTAAAATATCCTGAGACAAAATGGTTCTTTGAATATTCACCAGAGATTTTTTCGGATGCAGAATTAGAGTTTTCATTGGAAGTTTGTGAAGCTGTCTGTGGCATTTTTCAGCCAACACCAGATCATAAGTTAATTTTAAACTTGCCGGCAACTGTCGAAGTTTCGACGCCGAATGTTTATGCCGATCAAATTGAGTGGTTTAGTGATCACATCAGTTGTCGTGATTCTGTGGTGATTAGTTTACATACACATAACGATCGAGGATGTGCTGTTGCGGCAACAGAGCTTGGATTAATGGCGGGAGCGGATCGTGTAGAGGGTTGCTTGTTTGGTCATGGAGAGCGTACAGGGAATGTGGATATTGTGACTGTGGCAATGAATATGTATTCGCAAGGTATCGATCCTGAATTAGACTTTAGCAAAATGAATACGGTGGTTCGTGAAGTGGAATATTGTACTGATATTCCTGTCCATCCACGTCATCCTTATGCCGGTGAATTAGTCTTCACAGCATTTTCTGGCTCACATCAAGATGCGATTCGTAAAGGTTTGTCAGATATTAAGGATAATCCTGATCAGTTCTGGAAAGTGCCTTATCTTCCAATTGATCCATTTGATGTCGGTCGTTCTTATGAAGCCGTCATTCGTGTGAATAGTCAATCAGGAAAAGGTGGTGTGACTTATTTACTTGAAGAAGATCATGGTATCGAGCTTCCACGTCGCTTGCAGATTGAGTTCAGTAAAGTTGCGCAGATGTTTGCAGATGGTGAGGGGGTTGAGTTAACGTCAGAAAGACTCTATTCGATTTTTGAGTCAGAGTATTTCAATGCGAAACCATCGCTTGAAATTCAAACACCAATTGATATAGAGGAAGATTCAGAAGGCAATACGCATATGAAGTTAACACTTAAAACGCCGGTAGGTGATAAGGCATTAGATGCGACAGGAAATGGTCCGATCTCTGCGCTTGTTAATGGTGTGAATGCACTCTTTGGTTGGGATGTCGATGTTGTGGATTATAATGAGCATGCAAGAAGTAAAGGTTCTTCGGCGCATGCAGTTTCCTATGTAGAGATGCAAATTGATAATAAGACTTTATTTGGTGCGGCAACGCATGCCAATACTTCACGTTCATCATTGAAAGCAGTCATTTCAGCATTGAATCGTGCTCTTGATAAAGGTTTAATTACGATTCAATAGGATTATCGAGATATATAAAATCGAACTCGAGAGATTAGAGATCGGTTTTATAGAAGAAATGATAGGAAGGTGCTCTTTAAGGAGTACCTTTTTTATTGTTTAAAAATGATTTTATTCAGCAGCGTAGGGGATAAAATGATAGAATCTCAAAATCCAAAAAGCGATCTAGAGGTCAACAGTTACCGATATTGTATGGTCGTTTTATTTACTAATAAATTTTAAAGAAGCGTAGTATGACATATTTATTTACCTCTGAATCAGTTTCTGAAGGTCATCCAGATAAGGTTGCGGATCAGATTTCTGATGCGGTCCTTGACGCGATTATCAAGGAAGATAAAGGTGCGCGTGTAGCGTGTGAAACATTAGTTAAAACGGGTGTCGCAATTGTTGCGGGAGAAGTGAGCACTAATGCATGGGTTGATCTTGAAGATCTTGTTCGTGGCGTGATTACCGATATCGGTTATGATTCATCAAAAGTTGGTTTTGATGGTAAAACTTGCGGTGTACTGAATATTATTGGTAAGCAGAGTTCGGAAATCGCACAAGGGGTTGATCGTAAGCTACCTGAAGAGCAAGGTGCGGGTGACCAAGGGTTAATGTTTGGTTATGCATCTAATGAAACAGATGTATTAATGCCGGCGCCGATTACATTTGCGCATCGCTTGATGGAATGTCAATCTGAGGCGCGTAAAAGTAAGCAACTTTCATGGCTTCGCCCTGATGCAAAGAGTCAGGTAACATTTGCCTATAATAATGATGGATCCATTTCTCATATTGATGCGGTAGTATTATCGACGCAGCACGATGAAGAAGTGAAAGCAAAAGACTTGGAAGAAGCTGTGATGGAATTGATCATCAAAAAAACACTTCCAGCAAAATGGTTAACTGCAGATACGAAATATCATATTAATCCAACAGGGAGTTTCACGATTGGGGGTCCTGTTGGAGATTGTGGTTTAACAGGTCGTAAAATTATTGTAGATACTTACGGTGGAATGGCGCGCCATGGCGGCGGTGCTTTCTCGGGAAAAGATCCTTCAAAAGTCGACCGTTCAGCTGCTTATGCGGGGCGTTATGTTGCTAAAAATATTGTGGCGGCAGGTTTGGCTGATAAGTGTGAGATTCAGGTTTCTTACGCGATTGGTGTTGCTGAGCCCACTTCCATTTCTATTACAACATTTGGGACTAATAAAGTGCCGGAAGCGATGATTGAAGAGTTGGTTCGTCAGCACTTTGACTTACGTCCGTATGGCATTGTCACGATGCTTGATCTCTTGCATCCCATTTATTTGCCAACGGCAAGTTACGGTCACTTTGGTCGTGATCCGTATGAGATTGAATATCTCGACGGTAGCGATACATTAGTGAAAGCTACGGCATTTAGTTGGGAAAAGACGGATAAAGCAGAGCTTCTTCGAGAAGCGGCGGGTTTGTAAGCGATTAATTAAAACGTTTTATCGGAGCGAAATGTCCGGATATTGCGCAAATTAAGAACATCTAGAGAATGAATTATTCTTGACTTTACATTGGAAAAAGCTAGAATAATCCGTTGTCTTAGTATGAATTTGATACTCGCAGAGAAATATAATGATTGGCTGCGATGTATTGTCACTTTTATGAATAAAGGAATTAGGGATGAAACGTACATTTCAACCAAGTTTAATCAAAAGAAAACGTAACCACGGTTTCCGTGCGCGTATGGCTACTAAAAACGGTCGTAAAGTT
>DXHP01000104.1 GCA_019113305.1 Candidatus Ignatzschineria merdigallinarum
AAAGTGACAATTTGCCCATAGAGTTTATCTCGATCAAACAGGCGATTCGTTCGTGAAAATGCCTGAATAATATCGTGCGGCTGCATCGGTGGTCGATCGATAAAGAGTGTCGAAATACACGGCGCATCAAACCCTGTTAATAGGCGATCGACCACAATAATCAGGTCTATCTGCTCACTTCGCTTGTGATAAAGTGCTTTCTTTCTTGCCAACCGTGCATTCACATTTTGATTGTAAGATCTGATTGTTTCTAACGAAAAGTTTTTATTATAAGTCGCATTGTAATCTTGCAATGCTTCCTTCATCTTCTCTTGATTTTGCAGCGAACTCTCTTCGTTTTCAGAGATAGAATACGTGATTGCAACTTTTGGAAAGTCCGGTAATATTTGACTCGTGCGATTACTGATTTTGACAATTTCATTGCCGGCAACAACGCTCTTAATCAAGTCATAATATTCTTGCGCAATCGCAATGCTGGGCACCGTTAAGATTGCGCCATACGCTCGCCCTACGCCACTTTCTGCGGTAAAACCTAATTTTGTGCGAGATTTATTAAGGATGAAGTCAATCACCTGTAAACGATGCTCTTTCGTTTCATATGCTTCTTTAGGTATCCGCTTTTCCCGCTCAATAGCACTCAATTTACTGTAGTTTTTATCCGGGTAACGCTTCTCTATAATCTGCTGTAATTCAAGATCATCAAAGGTGTGTTTATATTCCACCTGAAACCCTAGCACAGCACCATCATTAATCGCTTCTTTCACCGTATAAGCATGCAGGCGATCCCCATATAATTGTTCGGTTGTTCTTGCTAAATTTCCTAATGATGCTCGTTGATTCTCTTCAAATATCGGCGTGCCGGTAAAACCATACCAGAGTGAATGATGAAAATAACTTTCTAACTCTCGTTTCTTCTCTGGCGTTACTGCTCGATGACACTCATCCACGATAAATGCCAGACGCTGCGCTTTAATCTTGGCATAGCGTTTTTTTACTCGCCCACTCACTTCAGGATTATCATGGCTACTATCAATTCTTCGCATTAAGTGATTGAGCTTTTGAATCGTAGTAATGACAACGGTACGATCATCACTGGCAAGCTTATCAATCAAGTCATTCACATTCGCTGTTTCATCAATTGATACCGGATCATATTCGGCATAAGAGGTAAATGAGCTTGTTGTTTGTTGGTCTAAATCGACTCTATCAACAATAAAAATAGTTTTATCAATCACTGGAATATGGAGCAGATTACAAGCAACCTTATAGGAAGTCAGCGTTTTTCCTGATCCTGTTGTATGCCAAACATAGCCCGATTTCTGTTGAACGGATGCTGCCTTTACTGCCTCAATGGCATGAATCTGATAAGGTCTTAGCAATATTAATGCCTCTTTATCCTTATCCGTCACCGAATATTGCATTACCATTCGATGCGCCGCCGGAATCGACAGTACATCTTCTGCAAATTGAATGTAATCGTTCACTGTATCATTGTGCGCCGTTACCCATTTACTTAAGAATTTCGCATTGAGCTTCTCAAACTGCGCCGCAGCAATATAGCGAGTTTCAGAGGCATTACTCACCACAAACATCTGTAATGTGGAATAAATACCGGTAAACTGTCCCTCTTTAAGATATTTTTGAATCTGCCTAAAGCCATCCATATACGGATGTTGCCGATTTTTAAGCTCAATGTGAATCATTGGCAAACCGTTAATTAAGAGTGTGACATCAAAGATTCGATTTCGATCCATCTCCGACTTTTTATCGGCACCAAATTGATTCACGACTTCATAGACTGTTTTACCGCCGGCAATATGATCCCTGTGGATCACATTTAAACGAATCGTTTCAAGTGAGCTATCTTCTCGCTGCACCTCAACTTTTGCGATACCATTTTCACCAGAGAGCCATTTTGCTGCATCAAAGAAATTAGAAAATTGTAACTGCGTTTGTACTCGGCGAAACTCCTTATCTGTTAATGGCTTTCCATCTAATATGGCTAAGTTATTTCTCTCTAAAATCTTACGAAAGTTTTGCCACAGTGAATCCTCGTTAGTTAAATCCGGACGATAAGTCCATTGTGATTCGCCGGCAACTAACTGCGCAATTAATCGATTTTCAATCTCTCTTTCACTCGTATAATTCTTCACTTTTGGCATATCCTTCTTTGTTAAAGCTTCTGCTTAATAACACTTAAAATATATTCTAATTGCTCGGTATCTTTTAGAGTCACTTCATAATCGCCATTACCATATTTACCGATATTACCCACATCTCGGAATATCCCTTTAGGCTCGTCTAGTGTTCCCCAAATAGCATTGATATAGAGCTTCAAAGTACTTTTTTGCATCACGATATCAACAATGTTTTTTTTATCTTTTTAAAAGCGGCATATAATTTGGTAAAGGTCAGTTGTATTTGATCATCTAAATTTAAAATCGCTTGCTTAAATCGCTCATAAATCTCAATCGTGATTTCAGTACCTGACTGAAAAAACATCTCCTCATCATAATCCACAATTTCTTTCGTGATATTTGCAATAGGTACTGATTCTGCTGAGCTTGAAACAGATTGCGGCAAGACCGCCGCATTTTTCGAGCGCTCAATAAAGTTCACGGTTAATAGATCATTGTGATAACGCTTAAATTCAATCAACTCAATGCCTAAGTTTTTAAAATTGGTCGCATTTTTCTGATAATCGTTGAATGAATTTGCCACAAACAAAATGCGGCTTTGACTCCAATCGATATCGCTTCGTTTTAAGGTCTTTCCTAACGATTGCTCATTGTACTCAACCATTAAGCTATCACGATATTCGAGCATCGCATTGAGATAAGAAACTCCTTGATCCACCACGCTCTGGCTCTTATCGCGTTTATACTCAATCACGACAAAAGCTTGTCTTTCTTCATCAAACGCCAAAGTATCAAAGCGAAATTGCTTTAAAGGGAATTCAGACCTCACAAGCGTTAAACCTGTTAAAGTCGTTAAGTTCGCTTCAAAGAGTGCTTGCATCTCTTTTTCAAGCTTAAAGGGTTTCTCTTTAATGCTCTGCAAATCTCCCGAGCCAATCTTATAAATATCCATCGCCTGCCCCTTAAACAAACATCCGTTGCAACATTGCGCGCTTCATCGTTTGATATTGTTCAAGCTTCTTTTTCTCAGATTCAATATTTTGGTCAAGCTTTTGGAAAAAGTTTCCGATTTTCTCTTGTTCTACTAAACAAGGTAAAGTTATTTTACACTCCTCCAACATTGATCTTGACAAATTCCCAATAGCTCCATTACCCCCTTGAACTAATTGCAACATTTTTTTATATTGCACTCCATTCATCCATGAGTTAATAAACTCTGGTTGAGAAGTCGACACGGCCAACATAAATCCACCATGTACCGCTCTTTCTAAATCTTTGGAAATAATGGCATGCTTTCCAACTAATCTACTACTTCCATTCGCAGCTGTAATTAATATCTCATTCATCTTGATATAACTGATTTTCACAGCATCTTCACTTACAAAGACATCTGTATCAGAAATAACTAATGTATCTTCATCAATGTTTGATGATCTTAAGACTCGAATACCTTTTTTATCAGTAACCACATCTGAAGGGCTATAAGTTAATCCTCTGCGGACATCAGCTACGTCTTTAAAATATGTAGTAACCCAATCCCCACTAAATCCCTCAAAACGCACACGAGGAACTTTCTCCCCTTTTTGTGGGAACATCTTTTGAAGCATCGCTTTTTTATACTTTTCTGCGGATTCAACAGCGCGAGTTTGAAGCTCGATGAGCTTATCAAGCTGTTGGAAGAAATTGCCGATTTGGGTTTGTTCTATAGATAAAGGCATCTGGAATCTCATTAAATCAAAATTTTTTCCAGTAATTTGATTTATTGTGGCTCCTAAACTTTTATGAACTTCAGAATGAAAACAACTGGTACTTAGAAGTGCATTTAAGAAACCACCTTGATTTGTCCTAAAGGCACTCATAAAAGCACCTATAACTGTATTTGACAATTCCTTGTTTATCAGAGCATGCTTGCCAATTAAATTACGACTTCCATTACGCACTACCATAACAACGTCATTTTTTTGAACGTAAGTACAATTAACCACATCCGGATTAACATAAACATTATCTGCATCAACAAATTGATCATTCTGAATATTGGAAGACCTTATAACTAATGCGCCGCTATCTCTCACATCATCAGGAGTATAGGTAAGCCCAGAATATCTTGTTGCGATATCGTTTATACCTTGAATCTGCCACTCTCCATCAAATTTTTTAAACCGAATCTTCGGCACTTGTTGCTTTTCTACTTTACTCATTACAGCTCCTTATTCATTAATAAGGATTTAAATGCGTTAAGCTCTTTTTCGGTTTCGCTATCTGTTGCCGTGAGCTGCTCTAACATTGCCAATAACTCCGACTTTGTGCCGGCAAGTTCTGTTTCGATCTCTGCCATCTCTTTGGCGAGATCTACTAAGGGGATTTCTGGCTCTGCTTCAAAGGTATCGACATAACGAGGGATATTGAGGTTAAACTCATTCTCTTTAAGTTCTTCAAAGTCTGCTAAATAGGCAAATTTATCGATAAATTCCCGATTAGTATACGCTTCTAAAATCTCCTTAATATGATGTGGCTCCATTGTGTTTTGATTGCCTTTCTTTGTGAACTTTGTAGAGGCATCAATAAAGAGCACATCCCGATTGGTATAATCTTTCTTAAGAACGATGATGGTCGTTGGAATCGAGGTATTAAAGAAGATATTTGCCGGCAAACCAATCACGGCGTAGATATGCCCATTTTCCAATAGGGTTTGACGAATCTTCGCTTCAGCGCCGCCACGGAACAGAACGCCGTGCGGGAGAACAATCGCCATTGTGCCGCTGGATTTAAGATGATAAAAACCATGAAGCAAAAAGGCAAAATCTGCGCGCCCTTTCGGTGCTAAAACCCCATAATCCATAAAACGAGAATCATCTAAAAAGCCTTTTACGGCGCTCCATTTGGCAGAATATGGCGGATTCATCAAGACGGCTTCAAAGTTTGTGGGCTCATCTGTTGGCCAGTCATCGCCTAAAGTATCGCTATTATTAAGATCTTGGTTCGCAATCGGCACACTATGGAGCATCATATTCATGCGCGCTAAGTTATAGGTTGAGGTATTAATCTCCTGCCCAAAATATCGCACTGTTTCCGGCTCATTTGTCTCTTTTTTGACGTTGAGCATTAAAGATCCCGAACCCATCGTCGGATCATACACAGTAAAGCCTTTTTGATTCTCTTTACCTTGCAGAACGATCTTCGTCATTAAGCTTGAAACAGGTTGCGGCGTATAGAATTCGCCGGCATTCTTACCGGAATCTGAGGCAAATTGACCAATCAAATACTCATACGCATCGCCGAGAACATCGCC
>DXHP01000105.1 GCA_019113305.1 Candidatus Ignatzschineria merdigallinarum
GCCCTAAAGGATCTGTAAAGGTTTCAGGATCTATTGACCCTATCACTAAGGTTTCAGTAAACGATTTTAAAGCATCAGTTGCCTTTTTTACTTCGGGTACGGCATCTAAGTATTTCAGTAGCAAACTTAAAGCAAAACATGATCTCTCTTTCCAAGAATCACTCTTATAATTAAACCAAGCCAAATAACGCAAATGAGAAATAATCAAACCTTTTTCAGTAAGCAAGGCTGGCAAGGAGTAAGTTAAATTACTCGAGCAGTTTTTATAATTGGTGTATATTTTTCTAACAAATGGCATATAACATTTAGTACATAGTATGTGATCATTACAAAAGACTATCTTACTTTTAAGGATGCTGTCAATAAAGAATCATTCATAATAGTATACTTAGTAGTGGGGTTATAATACCAATTTAATAAACAAAAACTTCGTGAAATTGATCGTCGCGTTCGTCATCTACGTAAACGTTTAGAAGTGCTCCGCCCTGTTCCTTATGCCAAAGAGCAAGAAGGTAAAGTTTATTTTGGCGCTTGGGTCACTTTAGTAGATGATGACGACAATACGCTTTTTTTCCGCATTGTGGGTGCTGATGAAATAGCGCATCATCAAGATTACTCTTCTATTAACTCGCCCATTGCAAAAGCTTGTCTTGGTAAAGAGATTGATGAAGAAGTTTATGTACAAACAGAATTACTCAAAAAACGTTGGTATATTGATAATATTTTCTACGGCGCACCAGAACTTATCGAAGATAAAATCGCAGCAGCAAAGGCAAAGTAACTTAAGATTTCCCTCGCCAATTGATAGTGAAATAGTACTTAATAACCTGAATAAAAAGCATCTTTTAAAAGGTGATGCATCGTAGAGAGAATCTCTGCATGCTTTTACCAATCTTGTACTAGCATCATCGCTATTCTTAAATCGAAAGACTATATTCCTTAAATCAACTATCTATAGTCGTTAAAAAATTAAAAGGCTGAATCATTGGTTCAGCCTTTTTTGATTTCAATATTTATAAGATCTCTAAAATCATATCAATCTGACAACTAAGGCGACTAAAGTCACAAAAAGAACCGGCACAGTTAACACAATGCCGACACGGAAATAGTATCCCCAACTGATTTTCATATTTTTCGTTGCTAAAACATGCAACCATAACAATGTTGCCAAACTTCCTATCGGCGTAATCTTAGGACCTAAATCACTGCCAATCACATTTGCATAAACCATCGCTTCTTTCGTTAAATCCGTTGCGCTTGAAGCATCTACGGATAATACACCAATCAACACCGTAGGCAGATTATTCATTATGGATGATAAGCCAGCTGAAATGAATCCTGTACCAATTGTCGCGCTCCAAATTCCTTCCTCTGCTAATCGATTTAACAATAACACCAAATAATCCATAATACCGGCATTACGGAGCCCAAATACTACTAGATACATTCCTAGAGCAAAAATCACAATTTGCCATGGGGCTGACATGATGACCTTTTTCACATTAATCACCTTTCCCCGGCGCGCTATCAACAATAATACAACCGCACCCATTCCGGCAATCGTACTAATAGGCAGATGCAATAAATCGGATACAAAAAATCCGATTAATATGCACAATAAAATGGCCCAACCAGCGATGAATGTACTTTTATCTTGAATCGCCATTGCCGGCGAGCCTGCCTCGAAAACCTTTTTTGCATCATATTGAAAAGCTAAATCTCGGCGAAAAAAGAGATAAAGTACCAATAATGTCATCATGATAGAGATAAGATTTACTGGAATCATCACAGATGCATACCGCCCGAAACTGATCGAATAATAATCTGCTGACACGATATTCACGAGATTAGATACCGTTAAAGGCAAACTTGCTGTATCTGCGATGAGTCCTGCGCCCATGACAAATGCTAAAGTTGAAGCTCGACTAACGCCCAATTGCACTAAAATAGCCATAACAATCGGCGTTAAAATTAATGCGGCGCCATCATTTGCAAAAAATGCCGAGATTAATGCACCCAACATAATCATCAAGAAAAATAATCGATGACCACTGCCCTTACCAAAATGGGCAATATGAAGCGCTGCCCATTTAAAGAAACCTGCTTCATCCAATAAAATAGAAATAATAATAATCGCGATAAAAGTTAAGACGGCATTCCAAATAATTGCCCAAACCGTAGCAATATCGGCAAATTCAATGACCCCAAATATCAATGCAATGACAGCTCCCAATGTTGCACTGTAGCCTATTCCTAAACCTTTTGGTTGCCAAATCACCAATGTAATCGTCAAAATAAAAATGATTAATGCTAAGATCATGATGCAAATTCCTATGACTGCGGATACGTAAAGAGCTGCAATAACGCCGGATAATCCTCTGGTGCGATATCACAGCAGCCGATAGATTCCGTGCAACAAGAACCTAATAAAAAGTTAATCAGGGCAAATACTTCCTGCATTTTTATACGATAACGCACAAATCTCCCCTCTTTTTCCATATCTATAATGCCGGCATGGTAGAGACTTTTCAGATGAAAAGAGAGATTCGTATTAGGCAGTGATAATTTTTCCGCAATATCACCAGCAACCAAGCCTTGATTGCCATATTGAATTAATAACTTGAAAATATTCAAGCGAATCTCTGAAGATAACGCCTCGAAAATCAATGCTGCTTGCTCACTTTTCATCATTCATTACTCTTTCTGTTAATTGGAATTCAAATAGCCTAACATAAAATAATTCAATAATTCAATAATTCAATAATTCAATAATTATTGAATTATTGAATTATTGAATCAAACAACAATAATCTTATTGAATTTCATATTTGAACTTCTTCTATGTATTAGAAATTGATGACCTCTTATTCAAATCAATCACAATAACTTTTATTGAATCTATCTTCGTCCATTCATGTGCAATACTGTGCCAATATTCCTGCAAAACATTTTCTAATTCACTTAAAGTAATTTGTTTGCCATTTATCTCCCATGTCTTATCAGTATTCTGCGCAACTAAAAGAAATATGCCACATCCTGCATTTTCTTCTCGCAAATAATCTCCTGCTAACTGATTCCTCAATCTTTCACATAGATTATTCCCGCTCCATTGTTTATCTAAAACTTTAAGTTCAACAGGAACAGAAGTAATATTGGGCTTATCAAATCTAATATCGGTTCTTTGACCATTAGCTTTTTCATCTTCTTGAGAAATAGTATATCTACCTTGAGAATCTTTTCTTAATTCTCTAGCAATGCTATTTCTCATTTCAGTTTCGCTTTCAATTCTCTGCCACATACTATATGCACTATCATCTCCATTTTCCAACCAATCTTTTAATGTATGTATTTTTAAAAGTGCCAAATCAAATAACTCTTTATGATTTTTAGGATCTATGATTGCCGATTGCTCTAACCCTAGCACTTGATCAATACTAAAAGAATCCAAATTACCACACGATGTCGCAATTCTATATGCCACTTGATGCATCCAAATCGCTCTGCTGTAGTCAGATTCTTGATTGGCTAATTCTTTGATCGCATGATAGCTTTCAGAATTTGCAACTTCACTCAAATACTGAAAAATTAGATATCGAGAATCTTGGGCATTATCTCTTAATGTAGGAGAATAAACACCACTATTAGAACGATCAATATCCTCTTCAACTTTAATGTATTGGTGCACAATTATGTAAAGTTGCTTCAAATATTTAGCAGATCTTATTATTCCTCTGCCTGCACGCCCATTTATTGCAAGCTG
>DXHP01000106.1 GCA_019113305.1 Candidatus Ignatzschineria merdigallinarum
AGAGACTTTTAAAACAGATAATAAGGGCGTGATTACCGAATGGGTCACTAAAGAGTGTTACTACTAAACGCTTATTATCAGCCAATATCCTGTATTGATTTCTGAGAAAACACCATTTAGAGCGTAATCAGTTCTTATAAAAGTGTAAGAGTGTAAGAGTGTAAGAGTGTAAGAGTGTAAAAGTAAGATTACTCTTCTTTCATTAAATCCACTATATAATGATAGTGCCGTTGGGTTTTAAGCAGATTAATTGTCAGGTCATTACTGCCACGCGCAATTGGCATAAGTATCAAGGGTCTTTCTAGCAAAGATACCGGCTTTGAAAAACACGTTTAATTAGATAATAGAAAGCCGCTAGGAAATATTTTCATAGCGGCTTCCTTGCGTTAAAGAAGATTAAGAGCCATTATTCAAATCGATATTTGTATCCTAGGTTCAAAGTGTAATGATCAAACTTATTCCCGTGTTTACCACGAATATCGAAGAACAACATATTCTGTTCATTAAACTCAATATCCGCACCAACACCATACTCAAACCAATTCCCTCCCAAATCAATACGCTCTTGATGCCCATTTAGACGGTAGTTTTGCTTACCATCAAACTCACGAACATAAGCCAATGTTGCATAGAAATTAATGGGGGTTGCTAAGATTTCTCCTTGATAACCAAACTGACTTCCTAAACGAAGCATTGTCGATTTCTGACTATCAAGATCGACGCTTAGACCATTCGAATTATGGATCTTATTACTGCCGACATGCTCATAAATTAACTGTGCGCTTGGTTCCATATAAAACTGATTATCAAATTTAAAGCGTTTACCAACCTCAGCGCTTAAGGTAAAACCATTATTATTATGACGCCCAGTGACATTTGTTCCAACGCTATCCAGTACATCCAACTTATTACGATAATGGGCATATTTAAGATAGAGATCGACGTACCAATCAGCATCATCAGCATACGTCGCATAAAGCGTTCCACTATAACTCTTCTGTTTCCCATCCCCTCGGCGATAATCTTGATCCGATGATGTATAAGCAACCGAGCCACCGATATACCACACGCCATTTTCTGTCGCTGCAATTTGGTGATCTAAACCTAATTGTAATCCCGAATACTTCATACTAAAACCTTGAAGATATGCCGAATCAAAAGACTTAAATTTACCGCCATACACTCGACCCCAAACACCATAATCTGAGGATAAACCATGTAAACTACTCATACGATCTGATAATTGTTCTTGCTCCGCTAAGTTCAGCAGGTAGTTTCCCACAACAGCATTCACAGATGCTTCAGCAGGATCTGATTTCTTCCCGGTACCAGCAACTTCCCAATCTGTTTGATTAGGATCTTAATCAACACGCTGAACCTGATAAAGATACCCTCCTAGCTCATACTCTTGCGCGCCTGTAAATGTCGCAAGACCATCCGAGGTTTCAATAATCGTCTTCTTCTCTGTCCCATTCGTTTCTGCCGAACCATCATTCACTAACGACACAATATGATCACCAGATGAACGATCTGGTTATTTTAAGAAAATCACTCGCATTCTCATCGACATTTACTTTAAAAAGTAGACTCATATTGCCAGAAAAATCTGCAACCTCTACTTGATTGCAACCCTTACCATAAGCAAGATTCATGAAACCATTGGTCAGATTTAAACGGCTTAATCGGGAATTACCAGCAACATTCCAAACTGATCCTTGTCCGGCCAAATTCACAATCCCGGGATCAGTTGCCCTATTATCTCCGACTAATGCTTCCACTTTATTAATGACATAATCAATATATGCATGCGCATTACCATTATCATCTATATATTCACGTAAGGATTCCGTAACATCAATAGACGATCTCCCCTCTTTGGAGGAAGTCATAGTATTAATCGCTCCCGTGATGACGCTGCTATTTTCAGAGGTTAAATCGATCTTCGCCTGATTTCCGGCAAAAATGGCACCATGAATATTGATAACACCATCCACCGATATCTCTGTATTTTGACCATCGGCATTCATCGCAAATCCATCAATCACATCATGCTGTATCAACGTATTACCGGCAATCTTATAATGAGATCCCGAACGAGCAGATACCGCGTAGCTATTGATTCCAGCTTTCACCGTTAAGTTGTGAATATCATACTGTCCACCGCTCGCCGCATGTAACCCAAAAGCACCAGAACCCGGCGTAGTACGATCTTCGGCAATGATGATAGATACATCTTTTAATGTTGCTTTTGAATATGAATTCAACGCATACATTGCATAATTTCCTGCAACATCTATGACCGCATCACTCAATTTAAAATCAATGCGTGATGCCGGCATATCACCTTGCAACATAATCCCCCGACTATTCGTGCCTCTTGCAGTAAAAATATCCCCAGCATCACTGCCATAACCATCTCCGGTCAGCCAAATTCCCATCGCATTTTGACCTTCAATATTAATAATACTATTAGCGCCTAAATCTATCTCATTTAAACCATAGTTTGAGTTAATCCCAAAGGGATTCACATCCCCTTTTATATTCATCGTGATGCCATCGGCCTTCACCTTGGAATCACCAATATAAATCCCTTGATAATCGGCATCGATCACGGTTCCTTTACCCAAATCCACAGATGCAAATCCTGTCACCGATATTGCTGTACCTTTTACCTTCCCTTCACCAAAAGCTTTAATACTTAAGTCGTTAGCTCGTAATTCTGCATCTTTACCACTGATACTCACTGCCTTGGAACTCGATTTTGGGTTCCCCGTTCTCACATCGATAATACTTCCCGAACCCAAATCAACAATAGAGCCTGTAGAAATATCCATTCCTGTCGCAGTACCCTCGGCATTATCCACTTTAATCATTAACTGATCAGCCGTTATCATATTATTTTTATAGACATCCAATCCCTTTAATGTCTTACTGCTGAGAACCGTACGCATATCAATCTTCGTTCCCACGCCCAAATTTTGGGTTCCCTCATTGGAAAATTTAAATACCGTATGCGCTGGACTTTGTACTATCAAAATTGATATTGACCTTAATTCCCACCCCATCTAATTCAAGATTTTTACCTTTCGTCTCAACTAAAACACCATTTTCACTTGATGTAATGACATCCCCACCTTTTAAATGAATATCATCAATATTCACTGAACCAATATATTCTGCAGATGCAACATAATATTTACAATATATATACTTAAACAAAAACAATATATACATATTAATTTTTTATTTGATCAACAATAATAATTATCAAATTAAGATAAGAAAAACTAATGTTATTAAAATAATAACCAGAATAAGAATGGCATGGAAATGGAAATGGAAATGGAAATAAATATTACCTTCAGGAAAATGATCTATTCATGAGATTGAGCTACTTCTATTTCAGAGAATTCTTTTAGTTTAAGCATGATGTCACAATATAGCGGCATCTATACGATCTCTAAAGATTAAAAAAGCCACTATTGAGATAGTGGCTTCGATCAACATTTCTTAAAAGTTTGTGTTATTTTTTCTTTGGGCGAAAAGCGGTTGTTACCGCTTCATTCACTTCAATATAGCCAGCACCAATTAAATCCAAACAGTAAGGAATTGCCGAGAAAATTCCATTAACAACTACTTTCTCATTTGTATCTTTCACACCAGCGAGCGTCTCTTCGATGGCTCTTGGCCGACCAGGGAGATTCACAATCAATGTTTCGCCTCTGATTACTCCTACTTGACGTGATAAAATCGCTGTTGGCACAAAGTAGAGACTGACTTGACGCATCTGCTCGCCAAATCCTGGCATCTCTTTATCAGCAATTGCCAATGTTGCATCTGGCGTGACATCCCGCTTGGTAGGCCCTGTTCCACCAGTTGTTAGCACTAAATCACACTTTTCTTGATCAACCAGTGCTGTCAATGTTGCCTCAATCACCGGTTGTTCATCTGCAATTAAATGCTCATGAAACTCAATAGGATTCTGAATGGCCGAAGTGAGCCAAGATTTAAGATGCGGAATCCCCTCATCTTTATAAACACCCTGACTTGCTCTATCTGAAACTGAAACCACACCAATTTTAATTGTTTGCATTTATCGCCTCATCTATATCGATCATTATTCATTACTCCTCATCTTAACAGATCCTATTACCATTTCGGTTTAAGAATCCTAACCTCTATTAACAGGTAGTTGATAAAAGCATGCAAGTATTCTTCCCAGCGGTGCATAAACTTTAAAAAATTTCAATTCGGTAATTTATCGCTCATTGCATCCTCTATTTTAATATCTATCCACCAAAAACAGATCATAAAAAAGGAGTGCCGCAGCACTCCTTATAATCTATTTCGATCTAGTATCGAGATTCTTAAATTAGAGGAACATCAACAATAATGATGGTGAAATTCCTAATACCACTAAAAGGAAGGTATTAATATTAAAGAATACTTTACTCGTACCATGTGCTTCGATCGTTAATTCTCTGCCTACGACCTCTTCATCAAAGAACATCACCTTGATGACGCGTAAGTAGTAGTAAAGACCAATTACAGACATCAGAAGTGCAACGATTACGGTATAGAGATATCCCGCTTCGAATGCCGCTCTCAATACAACGAATTTTGCGTAGAAGCCAACGAAGAATGGAATTCCCCCCATCGATAACATCACCATTGCCATCAAAATACCGTACCAAGCATGTTTCTTCGCAAAACCTTTCA
>DXHP01000107.1 GCA_019113305.1 Candidatus Ignatzschineria merdigallinarum
CCAAGATTGGCTAAAAGGAAATGGTACATCGACGCGTATTGTCAAAGATGCGAAAGGGCGCGTGATTGAGCGCCAGGAAATTATTGATCATGAAAATCATCGTGAGAGCCAAGATCTTAATTTAACGATTGATCGTCGTATTCAGATCTCTGCTTATCGTGCTTTAAAAACAGGCATGATTAAGCATGAAGCTGTTGCCGGATCGGTGATTGTTGCCGATATGCGTACCGGCGATATTTTAGCGATGGTTAATCAGCCTGCTGGTAATCCTAATCGTCTAGAAGATCGCCGAGCAGCGCTTCTCAAAAATCGTGCTATTACCGATATCTTCGAGCCAGGATCAACCATCAAGCCGTTTGTTGTCGCGGCAGGAATGGAATATGGTAACTGGAAACCGCACTCTATGGTTAAAACTGGGCGCGGCGGTTATCGTATTGGTAAAAATCTTATTCGAGATGTTTCGCTTTCTGATTCTATGGATGTGACAACGGTGTTGGCGAAATCAAGTAATATTGGGGTTGTGAAGATTGCTGAATCGTTGGAACCTTCTATTTTATTTAATATTTATGACAAAATTGGGATTGGTCAAAAAAGTCAAATTCGTTTAACAGGAGAAGAAGCTGGACGCTTGGGAACCCTCCGTCGTTGGCAGTTAGATCCTTTTGAATATGCAACAAAAGCGTATGGTTATGGGATTAGTGTGAATACATTGAAACTTGCACAAATGTATACGGTTTTCGGCAATGAGGGAAATTATCGTCCGTTACGTTTAGTGAAAAATGATTATTATCCAGAAACGACCCCCATTTTTAGCCAAAGAGTGACGGAGCAGGTTTTAACAATGCTTGAAGCTGCAACCGATAAATCCCGTGGTGCTGGCGGTTGGCGTGCGACCGTTCCTAATTTCCGTGTCGGAGGAAAGTCGGGAACGATTCGAAAAATTGTGAACGGAAAATATAGTAGTACGCATCATCGCAGTTTCTTTGTGGGAATTGCTCCGATTTCAGATCCGCGTTATGTTGTTGCGGTGATGATCGATGAGCCAAGAAAGGATGGTTATTATGGCGGGTTAGTGGCCGCCCCTATTTTTAGTGAAGTAATGCGCAGTACATTAAGAATTATGGGAACAAAGCCAGATGCGCTCTTAGATGATCCGAATATTAAACTCATCGCAAAATAGAGAATATTGTTGTTTTAAAAGGAGAGAAGAGAATGATTTTACAAGATTTGTTGCAGCAAAGTGGTGTTGTGAATGAGATTCCTCCTGAGTTCTCTCAAATCATCGTTTCCGGATTATCTTCTGATAGCCGATATGCGCAAAAGGGCGATCTTTTTTTTGCGAAGCAAGGGGCTATTTCACACGGATTGGATTATTTAGAAGCGCTTAAAGAAGCCGATATTTGTGCGGTAATTTATGAAGACCCTAAGAATAAGATCGATGCACCAGCAGATATTCCCGCATTAAAAGTGGAGAATATTGACCAACTCATGCGCAAGCTCACTTTTGCATTTTATAGCGATCTGCAATCGAGAATCGAATTGATTGGCGTGACCGGCACTGAAGGTAAAACATCGGTGACGCAATTTATTACTAAAGCTTTTAGTGCATTAAATATTGATTGTGGATTAGTGGGAACGAATGGCATCGGTTTTATGGGAAATCTTAAAGAAAATACCCATACAACGCCTGATTTAATGGCACTTTATCAATCTTTAGCCGAGATTGATTCGGCGGAAGATGTACGTGTTTTAATGAGCGGCATGCTGCCGATCGCACTAGAAGTGACGTCTCACGCACTCGATCAAAAACGTGTTGAAGGTTTGAAGTTTAAAACGACAGTATTTACTAATCTTAATCGAGATCATTTAGATTATCACGGCACGATTGAAGCATATGGTGCCGCCAAAGCGCGACTTTTCATGGAATATGTACAAGAGAGTAGCGTGATTAATATTGATGATCCTTTCGGTGAAACGCTTAATCAACGTCTGCAAGAAGAGAAGCCATCAGTGATTAGATTTCCTTATGGTTCTAAAAATAGTGATGAAGTAAACTATTTGCAGATTCAAGATCTTCAACTGCATGAACAAGGTTTACGTTTTACATTGCAATACCATGGCAAGCAATATCCTATTGAAAGTCATCTTTATGGTGCCTTTAATGCTTATAACTTGGTGGCGGCAATTGGCGTATTGTTAGCTTTTGATCTGCCAATCGAGAGAATCATTGACGTCGTGCCAGCAATTACCAATGTGAAAGGTCGTATGGAAATGGTGCATTTGAAAAATGGTGCCGTAGCCGTTGTCGATTATGCGCATAAGCCCAATGCTTTGAAACAGGCATTAATTTCGCTCCGTGAACATTTAGATGAAGGGCGTTTAGTATCAGTATTTGGTTGCGGAGGTAATCGCGATACCGGAAAACGTCCATTAATGGCGGCAATTTCAGAAGAATTTGCAGATCAGGTGATTGTTACGAGCGATAATCCTCGCCTAGAAGATCCGTTGTTGATTATTAAAGATATTGAAGCCGGTTTTACAAATCGTGACTCTAAGGCAATCGTTATCGAAGCGGATCGTGCCAAAGCTATTGCACTTGCGATCTCTCGGAGCCAAAAAGGCGATATCATTTTAATTGCCGGAAAAGGGCATGAGGATTACCAAATTTTAGGTGATAAAGAGATCTATTTCTCTGATTTTGCCGAAGTTCAAAAAAATAACGAGGAGCTATAATATGAAGCTATCTGAAGCAGCCAAAATTATGAAAGGTGAGCTCAAAGGTCCGGATGCTTACTTTTTTGGCGCCGCGAGTGATACTCGCAAAATTAAACCAGGCGAACTCTTTTTTGCTTGGAAAGGTGAGCGTTTTGATGCACATGACTATTTGGAAAGTGCGGAGCTGAAAGGTGCAATTTGTGCTGTTGTGGAGCGTTTTATTCCTTCGGCTCAAATTGCCCAGATTGTGGTAAAAGATAGTCAGAAAGCATTAGGGCTAATCGCAAAAGAGTGGCGCAAAAAATGGAAAGGCACCATGATTGCCTTAACGGGTTCTAATGGTAAAACGACTTTGAAAGAGATGGTTACTTCGATTTTATCTGTGAATCACGAAGTTCTTGCCACAGAAGGGAATTATAATAATCATGTGGGTTGTCCTTTGATGTTGTTGCGATTAAACAAACATCACACACATGCGGTGATTGAGATGGGCGCGAGTCATCCTAAAGAGATCGAGTATCTCACAAAAATCGTTCAGCCCGATA
This sequence comes from Candidatus Ignatzschineria merdigallinarum, assembly GCA_019113305.1. GTDB lineage: Bacteria > Pseudomonadota > Gammaproteobacteria > Cardiobacteriales > Wohlfahrtiimonadaceae > Ignatzschineria > Ignatzschineria merdigallinarum. The sequence goes on from DXHP01000107.1 coordinate 3,261, forward strand.
TCGCGATTTTAAATAATGCCGGCGCTTGTCATTTAGAGGGTTTTGGTTCTATTGAAGGCGTCGCGAAAGCAAAATCAGAAATCTTCTTGGGGTTATCAGAATCTGGTACGGCAATTATTAATGCAGATGATCAATTTGTGGATGAATGGAAGCGTTGTGTCATTGATTTTAAATCCTATACTTTCGGCATTGATCATGCGGCAGATGTGATGGCGAGTGATATTGTAGGAAACAATCAGTTTACGTTAGCCATTAAACCGCAAAATAGTTCGGTGAAGATTACTCTACAATTATTAGGTCGTCACAATATTTTAAATGCCTTAGCGGCGAGTGCTGCAACGACAGCTGCGGGTGAATCAATCGAGACCATTAAAAAAGGCTTAGAATCATTAGCGCCTGTTAAGGGACGTTTGCAGGTTGTGAAGATTAAAGACAACGTGCAGCTGATTAATGATGCCTATAATGCAAATCCGAACTCGCTAAAAGCGGGAATTGATGCTTGTAGTGCCGGCAATCGATGGTTAGTGCTAGGAGATATGAGAGAGCTCGGAACTGACGAAGTAAAAATCCATAATGAATGTGGTGCTTATGCAAAAAATGCGGGATTCAGTGAGTTGTTTGCATTAGGGGAATTAACAAAGCATGCCGTCATTGGATTTGGCGAAGGTGCGGAGAGTTATGCGGATCATGAAGCGCTTTTATCTGTTCTATCTGCAAAAATAGAAGCGTATGATGAGCCAATGCTTTTGACGATTCTTTTAAAGGGATCGAACAGTATGAATATGCAATATTTTTATGAAGCGCTAGTAAAGTGTGAAGATTGTTAAATAGCATTCTTTAATCGCGGATGGAATCTTCGGTTTTCTAGGATTCTCCGCGATAGGAGGATGAAAGTTCATTTAATCAATCGAGTAAAGAATAATATAAGAAAACAAGAAAAATGAAGGATTAATCAATTATGTTGTATGCGCTACTTTCCCATCTCGCGGACTATTGGTCACCATTGCGAGTCTTTCAATATATTACAATGCGCGGCATTATGGCGGCATTGACTGCATTGGTATTTAGTATTGGGTTGGGACCTGGTTTTATTAGGATGTTGCAAAAACAACAGATCGGGCAGTTTGTGCGAACGGATGGTCCTGAGAGTCATCTCTCAAAACAGGGCACACCAACGATGGGCGGAATTCTGATTATTGCTGGAATTCTATTTTCGACATTGTTGTGGGCAGATTTAACGAATATTGATATTTGGATCGTACTCTTCGTACTGCTTTCATTTGGTGCCGTTGGTTTTTTAGATGATTATCGTAAGGTGATTAAGAAACAATCGTTAGGATTGCGTGCGAAAGAGAAATATCTCTATTTAAGTGTTGCGGGACTTATCGCTTCTGGTGCGCTCTATTTTAATGCTTCAACGCCGGCGGAAACTGATCTCTTGATTCCTTACTTTAAAGATTTAGCGATCCCATTAGGAATTCTCTTTATTCCATTTACCTATTTGGTCATTGTTGGAGCAAGTAATGCCGTCAATATGACAGATGGCTTAGATGGTCTTGCGATTATGCCTACGGTAATGGTCGGCGGTGCGCTTGGGGTTTTTGCTTATATTGCCGGAAACTCGGTGTATACAACTTATCTCTCTTTGCCGTTTGTGGAAGGTGCGGGAGAAGTCCTAATTATCTGCGCGGTCATTGTAGGGGCGGGATTAGGATTTTTATGGTTTAACACGTATCCCGCACAAGTATTTATGGGAGATGTTGGGGCATTATCTCTCGGTGGTGTATTGGGTGTGATTGCCGTGATTGTTCGCCAAGAGCTTGTTTTCTTTATTATGAGTGGTCTTTTTGTAGTCGAGACATTATCGGTGATTTTACAAGTAGGATCATTCAAACTCCGCAAGAAGCGACTCTTTAGAATGGCACCGATTCATCATCACTTTGAATTGAAAGGTTGGCCAGAACCACGTGTGATCGTAAGATTTTGGATTTTCACGTTTATTCTCGTTTTAATTGGTTTAGCATCCTTAAAGCTTCGTTAATAATTTTATCAATATGGATTGATAATCAAGTAAAGAGGGAGACTTTCCCTCTCGAAAGCGTATAATAGAAAAGATTACATTTTTACTACAAACTTGAAATTTATCCCATAGGAGAATTACTCATGAAACAACCTGTAAGAGTTACCATCACTGGCGCAGCTGGAAATATTGGTTATGCAATGGCATTTCGTATCGCAGCAGGCGATATGCTTGGTCCAGATCAACCAGTGATCCTTCAGCTTCTTGAAATCACCCCAGCTTTAGAAGCATTAAAAGGTGTTGTGATGGAACTTAATGACTGTGCGTTCCCATTAGTGCAAGATATCATTGCAACAGATGATCTGAATGTTGCGTTTAAAGATACGGATTATGCAATGTTGGTAGGTGCGCGTCCACGTGGTCCAGGTATGGAGCGTAAAGATCTTCTTGAAGCAAATGGCGCAATCTTTGGTCCACAAGGTAAAGCAATGAACGATCACGCAAGCCGTGACGTAAAAGTGCTCGTTGTTGGTAACCCAGCGAACACAAATGCGTTAATTGCAATGAAAAATGCACCAGATTTGAACCCAAGAAACTTCCACGCAATGACGCGTTTGGATCACAACCGTGGTTTAAGCCTTCTTGCAGAGAAAACAGGTTCACATATTAATGACATCAAAAATATGACAATCTGGGGTAACCACTCATCGACTCAGTATCCTGATTTAACTTTCACAACGATCAACGGTAAACCAGCACTTGAGTTAGTAGATCGTGCTTGGTATGAAAATGATTACATTCCACAAGTTCAACAACGTGGTGCGGCAATCATTAAAGCACGTGGTGCGTCATCAGCAGCATCAGCAGCTTCTTCAGCGATTGATCATATGCGTTCATGGGCGCTTGGTACACAAGATGGTAACTGGGTATCAATGGCGGTTCCAGCAGATGGCTCATACGGTGTTGAAGAAGGAATTATTTACTCATACCCATGTGTTTGTAAAAATGGTGATTTCGAAATCGTTCAAGGTCTTGAAATTTCTGAGTACTCACAAGCAAAAATGGATGCAACTGAGAAAGAACTTCGTGAAGAAGCGGATGCAGTTAAATCACTTCTTGGCTAATCAGGTCAAATTTGATGCTTTATCAAGCCAATAAATGAGATTGATTAGCAATTAGCATCAAACAACTGTTAAAATAGCGGGCATATTCGAATAGGGTATGCCCCTTTTTATTAATGAACAAAAAGAGATTTAATAATGAAGAAGATCGGAGTTGTCTTAACAAACCTTGGAACACCAGATGCGCCAACTAAAGAAGCGCTTAAAGTCTATTTAGAAGAGTTTTTGAAAGATCCTCGCGTGATCGAAGAGCCTAAATGGAAATGGTATCCGATTCTTTATGGAATCATCTTGAATACCCGTCCGGCAAAATCCGCTGAAAAATATCAGATTGTCTGGGATAACGGTTCTCCGCTCTTAAATATTACGGAAACTCAAGCAGCGAAACTTCGTCAATTACTGCCAGAAAATTATGAAGTCACAATTGCGATGCGTTATGGTAATCCTTCTATGGAAAAAGCCGTGAATGAGTTGATTGAGAAGAAAGTCGATGAGATTGTCGTATTTCCGTTATATCCGCAATATTCAGCAGCAACGACGGCATCCGTGATGGATGATGTGGGGGATGTGTTGAAAAATCTTCGTTATTTCCCGGCGTTACGAGTTTTAGGCGCTTATTATCAGAATCCGCTCTATATCGATGCTTGCATCGAAGAAATTCGAAATAACACGCAAGGAAAAATGATTGATAAGTATGTATTTTCTTATCATGGTATGCCGAAGCAGAGCTATCTTGAAGGCGACCCATATTACGATCAATGTCTGGCAACGACTAAACTAATCTCTGAGAGAATGGGGGAACCTTTAGATCGTTTTGAGACCGTATTTCAATCTCGTTTTGGAAAGGCCGAATGGCTCCAACCTTATGCTGCGGAATTTTTTGAAACAGCACCGTCAAAAGGAATTAAAAATATTGCGGTGTTCTGTCCAGGATTTAGTGCAGATTGCTTAGAAACACTTGAAGAGATGGCAATGGAAAATCATGATATTTTCATGGAAGCCGGCGGAGATTCCTATACCTTTGTTCCTTGTATTAATAGTAATGATCTGCACATTGAGATGATGAAGGATGAGATTCTCAATTAATACCCTAATAGGGTTGTGAAGCCAGAGGTTCATTGGCTTCAAATACGTTGTGAAATTGAAAAATGCCGGCATCTTATCCGGCATTTTTATTGGATGCGCTCCTTGATTTTAAATAATCAGATAGTGAAGTCGGCTTAAAACTATCTGATTAAAGATTCTATTTAAAAGTCGATGCAGGGCTGGAGAGAATGGTGGTACTCTTTTAGCAATCCCGCGCCAGCAGTTATAAAAGCTGTTTCTAAACCAAAATGACGATAGTGCAACTTATTCCGATAAAGCTCATGAAGTATTCTCAATATCGGCGCATCAGCTGTTATAAGCACAAAAATTGTAATGTCCGATATCTTGCAAGTTGAGATGTAGCACGAGATCTTATTAAGCGCAGAACCATAGTTATCATAGCTGAGCTTTTAGTCAGTAAGAGAGATTAGGAAAGTCGTTGTAAAGAAAAAGCCACAAGATTTTAAATCCTGTGGCTTCTTTATCTTTCGCTTATAGAAACGTTGTTTGCGATTAAGCTTGAACTTTGCTCTCTTTAAGCATTTTCTCAAGGTGGTGGATATCCATGCCACCTTTTAAGAATGTTGGATCATTCAAAATTTTCAAATGAAGTTCCGCATTCGTATTAATTCCTTCGATAACAAGCTCATGAAGTGCGTTTTTAAGACGACCAATTGCCATTTCACGCGTTGGCGCGTAAGCGATGATTTTTGCAATCATTGAGTCATAGAATGGAGGAACAGCATATCCCGCATAGATATGGGTATCGATACGAATTCCAGGACCACCTGGTGGATGATATGTCGTAATCATGCCTGGTGATGGAATAAATGTTTCATGATGTTCTGCGTTGATACGGCACTCAATCGCATGACCTTCAAACTTGATATCTTCTTGTTTGATGGTTAACGGCATGCCGCTGGCAATTTTGAGTTGTTCACGAACCAAGTCAACTCCAGTAATCATCTCTGTGATTGGATGTTCAACTTGAATACGTGTATTCATCTCGATGAAGAAGAACTCTCCATTTTCGTAAAGGAACTCAAATGTTCCTGCGCCGCGATAGTTGATACGTTTACATGCTTCAACACACGCTTCACCAATACGAGCGCGTTCTTCCGGCGTAATACCTGGCGCTGGCGCTTCTTCTAATACTTTTTGATGACGACGTTGTAATGAACAATCACGTTCACCTAAATGGATCGCATTTCCTTGACCATCCGCTAAAATTTGAATTTCAACGTGACGAGGTTTTTGGAGGTAACGTTCCATATAAACTTCTGGATTGCCGAATGCTGCAAGTGCTTCTGCTTTCGTGAGTTCGATTGAACGAAGAAGATCTTTTTCAGATTCCACTACGCGCATTCCACGTCCGCCGCCGCCGCCTGAAGCTTTAACAATAATAGGGTAGCCAACTTCTTGTGCTAAACGAATGTTTTCGTCTTTATCATCGGTTAACGCATCGCCAGAACCAGGAACACATGGAACACCTGCTTCGATCATTGCTTTTTTCGCAGAAACTTTATCACCCATAATACGGATAGTTTCAGCTTTAGGGCCAATGAAGACAAAGCCAGAGTTTTCAGCACGTTCTGCAAAGTCTGCGTTTTCTGCTAAGAAGCCATAGCCAGGATGGATACCGTCGGCATTAGTTAACTCAGCTGCTGCGATGATACTTGGAATATTGAGGTAGCTTAAACCCGGCGCTGGTGGACCAATACATACTGATTCATCTGCAAGGCGCACGTGTTTTAAGTCTTTATCTCCCGTTGAGTGAACTGCAACAGTTTGGATTCCGAGCTCTTTACAAGCTCTAAGAATACGCAGTGCGATCTCCCCACGGTTTGCAATTAATACTTTTTTTAACATCTCGAATTGCTCCTTATGCAAGGATCATTAGAGGTTGATCGAACTCTACTGGCTCACCATTTTCAACGAGGAATTTAACGACTTTACCTGAGAGCTCAGCTTCAATTTGGTTGAACATTTTCATCGCTTCGATGATGCATACAACATCACCCACGTTTACTTGTGCATCAATTTCTGTGAATGGGTCAGATGTTGGTGATGCTGCGCGGTAGAACGTTCCAACCATTGGTGAACGTACGATTTTACCTGAAAGTTCAGCTGGAGCTGCTGCTTCCGGTGCTGCTGTTGTTGCAACTGATGGCATTTGCACATTTGTTTGTGGTGCCGCAATTTGTGGTTGCTGCATCATTGGCATTTGGCCTGCAAATACTTGTGTTTCTTTAGGGAAGCGGCTAATACGAAGAGATTCTTCTCCGTCTGTGATCTCGATTTCGTCGATTGATGATTTATCAATGAGTTCTACGAGTTTTTCAATTTCTTTAATATCCATTAAGATTAGCTCCTATTGTAAAATGATAAGGAGATTCCCGGAGGAATCTCCTTATTGATCTATTTGTTAGAGATTATATTCGTAATATTGAGTAGTGCAAGTTCATAACCATAAAGTCCACAACCTACAATGACCCCTTTTGAAATGTCTGAAAGGTAAGAAGTATGTCTAAATGATTCTCTCTGATATACATTTGAAATATGTATCTCAACGAACGGAATGTCAACTCCTAAAAAAGCATCACGAATTGCCACGCTAGTATGCGTAAATGCTCCTGGATTGATGATTATTCCCTCAATACCACGGTCTTTAGCTTGGTGAATCGTCTCGACGATCTCGTACTCGCGGTTGCTTTGCATCGCTTGCAAGTCGATACCTAATCCTTTTGCGTGTTTAATAAGGTTCGCCTCAAGCATCTTAAGTGTTGTATGACCATAAATTTCAGGCTCACGCATTCCTAAGAGGTTTAAGTTAACACCATTAATTAAAAGGATTTTTTTGGGATTGTCTTGATTCATCATAAAAGGTATTTTACCGTATAATTTTTAAGAGTGCCTAAATATTCAGTTATAGCATTAAGACCTCGTAAATTGCATCTTTTATCACTATTTTTTGATCTATATGATGTGAAAATTCGCTAAGCTTATGATGCTGATAAATAAAATAAAGAGGAATTTTTATACAATGTCGGTTATAATTCCCGCTTGTTTGGTTATGTGAATGATTAGGATGATTAAAAAACAAACGTCTAACTTCAGGATTAAATTAGGTATTTCTGTCTGTGTACTCATTTCTTCGCTGCTTTCATGGAGCGTTGCAAAGAATGTTGAAACAGTATCTACATCAAAAGATCTGCTTCTTTCAACAAAGCTTGCAGAAGGGATGGGAATGGGTGATAAGGATCATGCGCGCGTTAAAGCGATGATTCAAAATTACGAAACTAAAAACTCAGGTGTTTTTACCCATTTAGATGGGGATGGTTTAGTGGTCTTTAACTATGTTGTTGAAGAGCTAGAACGTCGTAATATGCCACTTGAGATTGCTTTCGTGCCACTTGTTGAAAGTGGTTATAAACCGAATGCTAGAAATGGCGCTCACGTAGGTTTATGGCAATTAGGAAAACCCACAGCAGAAACTTTCGGTGTGCAGATCTCCGCAAAATCAGATGGACGCTTAAATCTTGTTCGTGCAACAGAAGCGGCATTAGATTACTTAGAGTATTTAAATAAGCGTTTTGATGGCGATTGGCTCTTAACGTTAGCTGCTTATAATGCCGGAGAAGGGCGAGTGCTTCGTAGTATGAAGAAAAATCGTCAAGCAGGAAAACCTGATGATTATTGGAATATTGAATTGCCGCAAATTACGCGTGCCTATATTCCTCGGGTTTTAGCGCTATCAGAGTTGGCATTAGAGAAAGATCAATTAGCGGTTCCTGTGGTAGAAATCCCAGAAATTATTGCGGTGAAATCCAAAAATAAAGGGAAGCTATTGGGATCTATTAAAAAGCAAGGGATCAAGGATCGTACGATTCAGTACTATAATCCCGCAGATGTTTACGCAAGAGATGGTTCATCTATTGTGATTATGACAAAAGAAGCTATTACATTAGGCGACTCCTCAGCATATGTGCTTTAACTTTTCTTTGAGAAAAGAGAAGGAGTTTTCGTATTTAAAAGGTAACCTTTGATGATTGGTTACCTTTTTTTATTGGAGAACTTTTTATAGGGAATAGCGCTCTTTCGGTTTAAGAGCTTCGATAATAATGCCTTATGAAATGACTTATGAGCCTTTGATCGAAGTATGTCAGTATTTCTCTTGAGTCGAGCGTCAGCTTTAAAAACATCAGCTTTAAAAGATTGCATGCTAGTTGATGGTATTACGCGGAAGGCATCATTCCATTTTTATGCATCACGATATCCGCCATAATTGCCAACGCAATTTCTGCTGGCGTTTTACTCCCGATGGGAAGTCCGATCGGCGCATGAATACGAGATAGAACGTTATCGCTGTAATCGGTACATTCTTTAAGGCGCTGTAAGCGCTGTTCGCTATTTCGGCGAGAACCCATTGCACCAATATAAAATGCCGGCGTATCCAGTGCGGCAATCATGGTAAAGTCATCAATACGAGGATCATGCGTCAGTGATAAAATCGCTGTTTGTGCTGATGCTCCTTCTATTTCGAGATATTGCGCCGGAAAAGTTTTAAGGATCGTTATAGCATCGCGTTGTGCGATCTCATTTAATTGTCTCAACTCTTCAGGACGATCTTCAGTAACAATCACCATAAACCCTAAACTCACTGCAAACTCAATGCAGTAGAGCGCAACGGCTGAAATCCCCGCAATAAAAATCGTCGTATCACTTTGTAGCGTAATTTCGAGATTGTTTTCAGATTGGTAAACCCGAGGTTTATCTTGCACATCTTCTTCTTGTAAAATTGCCTTTGATCCAACTGTTAGGCGTTTTATCATTGTTTTTTGTCCGCTAAGCGCTTTGATCATGTTCGTTAAATAGCGCGTTGTTTCCGGCGTCGGTAACAGATATTCCACGAGGACATCAATTGTGCCACCGCAAGGAAGTGTTGTATTTGGACGAAAATGTTCGCTCTGTTCCCCATAAATCGCAATGTCGCTCTCTTTTGTGAACCAGCCCTCTTGAATCTTTTGTAAAAAGTCTTCCTCGATACAGCCACCAGAGAGAGAACCTAGATATTGCCCCTGAGAATTTGCGACAAACAGCGCTCCTGGCGATCGTGGCGCTGAACCATAAGTATGAAGTACCGTACAGAGCCAGATTTTTTGCTGATCTTGAGACCATTTTAACGCGGTTTCAGCGACTAAGAGATCGAGGGTTTTCATGAAATACTCACTATTTTAAAAGGTCTATAGAAGCATCGAATTAACGAAGTTGATGGATGTTATTCGGGAGATTGTGTTAAATCATGCACTTCATCAATATCCCATATTGTGCCAATATCATTCGTGTTGATATATTGGGGTGGGAATGTTTCGAGGATACTTTTACCACCATTATCGCCGGTGAGTTGTTGTAATTCAGAGAAGCAATCACGGCGAAACCCTACGGGATGTCCAGCTCTATTGTGATAGCGTGGGCGAACTGTTGCGTGAGAGCTTTCTGGATTAAGAAGGTATTCTTCGAGCTGAATTAAGGTTGTTTGCTGGATAAAGGGCATATCGGCATGAGCAATGAGAACTCCTTGCCAGCGCTGCCACATTTCAGGATATCGTTGTTCAATATAGGTTAATCCTCTCGCAATACTCGTTCCTAAGCCATCTGTATAAATTTGTATGACGATGCTTTGAAGGCTTTGGGCAATCTGTGAAATTTCCGGCTCTTCATGATTGGTGATAATCACAATCTGCGCAGGTGAAAATGCACTGCATAATTGCTGATAACTCTGTTTTAAGAGTGATAAGGATTCGTGATGGGAATGGTGCTGTAGGGAATAGCGCAGTTTATGTTGTCCTGTTTCTTGTTTAAATCGGCGGCTTTTCCCGGCAGCCATTAAAAGAACCCCAATCATGCGTATATCCTGTTCGTAAAATATTATTGGAAGTCGATCGTTATGAATAACAAGGTTTTCTCAACGGATAAGTTGATTGAGAAATACGTCTCAGTATTGAATAACGATATATTGAATCACTATTGATTGTAGAGTGAGTTTTAGTAAAGATATATTATTATATGCTGTTTATTATAAAATACTATCCATTAAATAGGGCTTATTAACCTATTGTGATGGATGATTGCATCGCTTTTTTGAACAATACTCTTGCGGGATAAGATGGAATTTCAGATGAAAACGAGGGCATGATCAAGTAGAATTGATCAGGTAATTTTAATTGAGACAAGAAATAATATGATGAGTCGCACAGATCAATGGATATTGCCCAATTGATTTGTAGGGATTTGTAATAGAGGAAAGGAAATATGAAAGATCCCTTGATCATGAAATACAGTATTGGATTGGGTGTGTTTTTCCTGATTCTCTTGGTATATCTTGTTTTTAGCCTGATTGCTAAAAAACACCGTTGGGGAAGAAAGGGGATTATCGTTCATTTTCTATTGGGGGCAGTTTTATGTGCCGCGGTGTTGGTTTTTTCACAATATTTAGAGATGGCGATTGCCGACTTTCATCTCAAGATTCTCTCACCGACCATTATTAATTATATTCAGACATTCCTCATCGGATTAATTGTCTTGAATATGCTCTACTTTTTTGTGAATCGCTTAGAAGAGATTCAGATATCTAAAGGTGCGGATCGAACTTCCGCAAAGATTATTACGCGCGTTTTAAAGATTGCCATTTTTATCGGGATTGTTTTATTATTTGGTGAACATTTTGGGATGAGTTTGTCGGGATTAATGACTTTCGGCGGCATTGGTGGTATTGCGTTAGGCTTTGCGAGTAAGGATGTTTTAAGTAACTTTTTCTCTGGCATCATGCTCTATTTTGATCGACCATTTAATATTGGTGATTGGATTAATTCTCCCGATCGCCAAATCGAAGGGGTTGTGGTTGAAATCGGTTGGCGAATTACAAAAATTATGACATTTGAAAATCGTCCGCTCTATATTCCTAATTCTCTTTTCTCTTCTATTAGTGTTGAGAATCCCGGAAGAATGACGAATCGCCGTATTAAAACAGAATTGGGTTTACGTTATGAGGATGCCGATAAAATCGGTGTGATAGTGACGGATATTAAAACGATGTTACAAAATAATCCGAAGATTGATACGACACAAACAATGCTCGTTTATTTCAATGATTTTGCTGATTCATCGCTCAATATTATGGTGTACTGTTTTACAAAAACTGTGAAATGGGCAGAGTGGTTGGAAGCTCAACAAGAGGTTTATTTGCAGATGATTGAGATTGTGCATCAGCATGGTGCGGACTTTGCTTTCCCTTCAGAAACGGTTTACATGAACAATGATACTGCGCCTTTTACAGTAACAATGCCAGCAATGAAGAGTGATGAAAAGGTGGTTGATAAGCTGGTCGTGACTTCGGCTACTTCGGCAACATCAATGCCGCAAAACTCCTAGTAAGACAATCATCTATGATTGAAGATGCTATTCGTGTTAGATATGAGATTTAACATCAAAATCCCAGGAAGATATTCTTCTCGGGATTTTTTTGATTGTGACTGCTGGGATATCGTGAAATATTGATAGCGATTTTCAAAGACGTTTCTGATTCAGCTTTTAAGGATTTCACGATGTAATGTTTCGATTTAAGCGTTGATGATGAATATGCATCCCATTGAGCATGCTGAGCCACGCTAATATGGTAAATGTGATTAAGATTAAGAAAATCGAGTCAGCAGGAAGTTCAGTTAAGACAATTCCAGTCAGCATGGGCGTCAATGCACCGCCCAGTAATCCTAAAGACTGCGCTGAAAAATAACTAGATTTCATCCCTTCCGGCGCAATGCTATCAATCAGCATATATTCTCCCGGCGCATAGATGAGCTCCCCTAAAGTAAAGAGAAATGCCCCTAAAGCCCAGATATATAAATTACCCTTTGCCATCATGAAAACCGATAGCCCAAGAACAAAGAAGAGCGTGCCGAGAGACATGAGTCGTTTTAAGTTGTGAGCTGAAAGGTGTTTTCCCACATTGTATTGCAATAATACAACAACCGCGGCATTGACCGGCAATATTACGCCAATCACTGATTCTGCAAATTCACTATCGGCAACAGTAATGACATATTGTGAGATCCAAGTGACAAATGTACCAAATACTAAAGATCCGAGAAATGTTGAGAGAATAAACCATGCTAAAACGGGATCTTGTAACATGATTTTAGGATTCCATTGCTGTGCGTGAAGATTTTCACGATGTTTGGGCTTCACACTTTGGACATATTTTTGAATAAAAAATAGTGGGGCGGATGCAGAAGCAACTGCTAACCAAAAAGGGAGATTGATGCTATACATTAAGAGCCAAGTTCCGATCGGTGGACCGATCGTCCAGCCGATGTTGACGAATGTATAGTTTAGTGAAAAGACTTTTGTTTTTACGCTTGGCGCTAAAGTATCGGCAAAGTATCCCTTAAGAACGGTGGCAAAGACAGAATAAGCGCAGTTGATCAGGGAAAAGAAGATGATAACAAGCGTTGCATTATTCACTAAGGGAATTGCGATAAAGCCACCCATAAAGCTAAGAACGGCTAATGACATGCAAGGTTTTTTGTCAACACGATCAGCGAGCATGCCAAAGCCAATACTAAATAGTACACCTATAGTCATTGCTAGTGTCATGGCGATTCCAACAACATCAATCTCCATGGCATATTGTCTTGTGAGATAGATCGCCATAAATGGTAGTGTTGCACCGCGACCAATCGTTAAAAGTAGCGATGAAACTAGGAGGGCAATATTGGATACTTTAGATTTGGAAAGCATGGTTCACGACCTAAACGATTCATGATGAGGAAGTTTTGATGAGAGAAGATTGTAAGGCTGATGAGATGAATCTAGCAAAATCGGTCCAGATTGTCGTGGAAATAAGTGAACTTGTATCGCGGTGATTGTTACTAACATGAAAAAATCACGGGAAATGGTGCATCACGTGATTTTATGATTTTAGATAATGTGCTTATTCTGTGCATTTTGCTTTGTATTACGAGGTATTATTACGCACTATAGTTGCGCCCAAAGAAATATTTATAGCGATCGCCGGGTGCTACAAAATTGGAAACACTAATAATATGATGTTTATCCCAAGTTCTGCGAGAGATATAGAGACAAGGAACGCCTTCATTAATTTCTAAAATATCCGCATGGTGTTTAGAGCAGGAAATTGCTTCAATCGCTTGTTCCATTCGGCTTAAACCATGTTTCTCTAACAGATAACCTGTCGGCGTGAACTGCGTAAAATCTTGCTGAATAAATTCCGGCACAAACATCGGGTTGATATAACGATTTTCTAAAATAAGT
>DXHP01000108.1 GCA_019113305.1 Candidatus Ignatzschineria merdigallinarum
GGTGCTCGAAGAGATTCTTGTAGGTAAAACCAAGACAAATACGGCAAAACTTGCGAAACAACGCCCATTACAACATCTACTGCTACTCGATAATGTGCAAGATCCCGGCAATGTCGGTACGATGATTCGCACCGCAGAAGCGGCTGGTTTCAAAGCGATTATTCTCGGCGAAGGTTCGGCAGATCTTTATAACGATAAAACAATTCGTGCAACACAAGGCGCGCTGTTTCAATTGCCGATTATCAGAGGGAATCTCGAAACGCTACTGCCGGCAATCCATAACGCTGGTTACGAATCTTGGGTAACAACTTTAGAAGAAGCAACCTTCTATCATGAGTTAGCAAAACCTGCTAAATGCGCTTTGATCATGGGCAATGAAGGGAAAGGCGTAGATCCAAAACTACAAAAGCTGGCGACTACAAAAGTTAAAATCCCAATGCTTGGGCAATCCGAATCGCTCAATGTCGGAATCGCCGCCGGCATTTTGATTTATGATCTGATGCCGAAGTAGGTTTATTAGTGAAGTCGTATTATTAAAGATGTATAGAATCCCGTAAATTTCGAGTTTGCGGGATTTTTTATAATGAGGAAAGAGATGTTTGTATAGTGTAATCGGCTTTTTTAATCTGATTAAAGGTTTTATTCAAGAGGTAATGCATCGCTGGAGAGAATGTTTGCACTATTTTATCAATCCCGCGCCAGCAGTTATCAAAGCTTTTTTTAAACCAAAGTGGCTATAGTAATGATTTGTAGAGCTACTTAAAGCGTAATGCCGAAAACATACTCATAAAGTCATGGAAGATCCCTTTTATTAGATAATTTTGTTATTATCAATATTGATAAAATTCCCATAAATAAAAAAGATCTACTAGCTGATCAGATATCATCAAAATATTCATAAAGAGAAGTATTAATGAGCCAACAACAACTCGAGCAAGCCTTTTTAAAAGATTTAGATAAACGCCTCTGGAATGCGGCAGATCGTCTGCGGAGCAGTATCGATGCGGCAAACTACAAACATATTGTGTTGGGATTAATCTTCCTTAAATATATCTCCGATAGTTTTATGACGCGCCGTGCTGAGTTAAAAGAGGAATTTAAGGATCCTGAATCGCTCTATTTTTTAGGCGATGATACTAGTGATGAAGCGCTTGAGGCTGAGATCGAAGCTGAGCTTGAAGAGCGTGATTATTATATTGAGAAAAATGTGTTTTGGGTGCCGCGTGCCGCGCGTTGGGATTTCTTAAAGAACCAATCGGCGCTTGATTTTCCGCAAGATATTATGTGCCAAGATGGCAAAGAGAAGAAGATCACCTCCGTGAATCGTTTGGTGGACAATGCCTTTGATGAGATCGAAAATGCCAATAATAAACTCAAAGGGATTTTGAATCGTATCTCAGGCTATCAGCTTGATGATGATAAACTCGCCGAGCTCATTACTGCCTTTTCGCTCACTGATTTTAGCAATCCTGTGTTTGATGGTAAAAAACTCAATCTCTCAAGTCATGATATTTTGGGGCATGTTTACGAATATTTCCTTGGGGAATTTGCCCTTGCAGAAGGCAAGCAAGGCGGGCAATATTACACGCCTAAATCGATCGTCAATCTCATTATTGAAATGCTCAAGCCGTATGAAGGGCGCATTTACGACCCTGCGATGGGATCAGGCGGATTCTTTATCTCTAATATGAAGTTTATCGAAAGTCACGCCGATAAAGATGCGTATCGCAAAGGTGCGCGCAAAGAAAATATCTCTGTTTATGGGCAAGAGAGTAATCCAACCACTTGGAAACTCGCGGCGATGAATCTTGCGATTCGCGGGATTGATTTTAACTTTGGCAAGCAAAACGCCGATACCTTTCTGAATAATCAGCATCCTGATCTGCGTGCGGATTATATTATGGCAAATCCGCCATTTAATATTAGCGAATGGTGGCACGAATCGTTAGATAATGATGTGCGTTGGAAGTTTGGCACACCACCAAAAGGTAACGCGAACTTTGCGTGGTTATCGCACATGATTCATCATCTCGCACCCAATGGCTCAATGGCGCTGCTGCTCGCGAATGGCTCTATGAGTTCCATGACAAGTGGCGAGGGCGATATTCGCCAGAAGATCTTAGAAGCGGATTTGGTGGAATGTATGGTGGCGCTCCCTGGGCAGCTCTTTACTAATACCCAAATTCCGGCATGTATCTGGTTTTTAACCAAAGATAAAAAAGAGAATACGGCAAAAGGTTTCAAAGATCGCACAGGCAAAACGCTCTTTATTGATGCGCGCGAAATCGGCTATATGAAAGATCGAGTCCTGCGTGATTTTAAAGCGGAAGATATCAAGAACATTGCCCAAACCTTTGAGAATTGGCAGCAGCAAAATGATGAGTATGAAGATATCGCGGGTTTTTGTTATTCAGCAACATTAGAAGATATTAAAAAGAACGATTACGTCCTAACGCCGGGAAGATATGTCGGCGCACCTGAAGCAAAAGAAGATGCCGAACCTTTTGATGAAAAAATGAAGCGCCTAACAGCATTACTCAATACACAATTCCAAGAAAGCGCCGAGCTTGAAAAAGAGATTCGCGAGAATCTAAAGGGGATTGGGTATGAGTTTTAAAGAAACTATATTGGATGAGTATGTAAAAGTTCAAGGAGGATATGCCTACAAAAGTGGGGATTTTATTGAGAATAGTTCTTATCCAGTTTTACGAATTAAAAATGTTGGTTTTGGTGAAATATTATATTCAGATACCGCTTTTATATCTGAGTACTTAGCAAAAAGTACTTTAGAGTGGAAAGTAAAAAAAGGGGATTTATTGATCTCAATGACAGGATCAAATTTTAATGCCCCAAACTCATTGGTAGGAAGAGTAGCGAGAGTATGGGAAAATAAAGATGCATGGATTAATCAAAGAGTGGGTAGAATTAAGCCTAAAGAAGATAATTTAATATCACTAGACTTTGTTTATTATCTTTTATCACAAAAGGCCATTCAGCATTTTTTAGTAGCCAATTCCACAGGTAGTGGGAATCAAGCAAATATAAGTGCTAAAACTATAGGCTTAGTTCCATGTCCTAAGATTGATTTTATAACAAGTGAAAAAATCTCTAGTTTTTTAATTAAATTTGATGAAAAAATAATAAAAAACAACCAAATCAACGAAACGCTAGAAGCGATGGCGCAGGCGATTTTTAAGAGTTGGTTTGTGGATTTTGATCCTGTTAAGGCGAAAGTAAGCGCAAGAGAAGCAGGTTTAGATAGCGATGCGATTAATCGCGCGGCAATGCGCGTGATTGCTTCTAAAACCGATAGTGAGCTTGATGATATGCAAGCAGAATCTTCCGCCGAATATGCCAACCTACAAACCACCGCCAGCCACTTTCCTGATGAACTCGTGGAATCGGAATTGGGGATGATTCCGAAAGGGTGGGAGGTTAAGGAAGTAGGTAAGCTACTAACTCGATTACCTACAGGAAAAAGGTATTCAAAAAAAGATGTCCAATATGATGGAAGTGTCCCAGTATATGAGCAAGGGGTGAATATATTATTAGGGTTTCATAATAAAGAAGCAGATTTAATGGCAACTTTAGATGAGCCGTATTTTATTTTTGGAGATCATACATGTATTACATATTTAATTTCTCATCCTTTTAGTGTCTCTCAAAATGTTATTCCATTAAAAGGAGAGAATGTTTCAACTTATTGGGTTTTTTATGCAATACAAGGGAAGCAAACATTTCAAGAATATAAACGGCATTGGAGTGACTTACAAATACAGATAGTAGTAAAACCAAAACAAGATTTATTAATAAATTTTTTTGGTAAAACTATAAGAAGAATTCAGCTTTTAAAAGAGAGTAATCTTGAGCAAAACTTTACGCTAACAAAACTTCGAGATTCGCTATTACCCAAACTACTTTCTGGCGAAATTGAGGTTTAAGTCATGCAAAACCAAAAGCCATGGAAATCGTACCAAGCGCAGCTCGATATCTTAAAAGCTCGTGGATTAAAAGTAGGTGATGAAGCTAAAGCGCTGCACTATTTAGAGCGTATTGGTTATTACTGCTTAAGTGGCTATTGGTATCCTTTTCGGGAAAATGATCCTAATAATGCTCGGCAAAAAGTAAAATGCTTTAAAAAAGAGAGCTATTTTGAAGATGCCGTTAAACTTTATGTCTTTGATAAACGTCTACGACTATTAGCGCTTGATGCCCTTGAACGAATCGAGCTTGCGCTTCGTGTGGATATTAGTCATCTGTTAGGAAAAGCGGATGTTTGTGGGCATGAGAATCCTGATCTGTTTCATGGAGGGTTTTCTCGGCATATTAATCGAAATTCTGGTAAAACAGCTCATCAAATATGGTTAGAGAACTTTAATAAACAAGTGGGCAGAGCTCGTAGAGAACCTTTTATTGCTCATTATCAGCGAAAATACCAAGGACAATTACCTGTTTGGGTGGCTTGTGAAGTTTGGGATTTTGGTGGGCTTTCTAAAATTTTTGCAGGACTAGAGCGTTCTGAACAGTTGGTTATTTCTCAAAAATATGGTGCTTTAACTTCCAGTAGTGATAATAGAAATACGGCATTACAGAAATGGATACGCAGTTTAAACTTTATTCGTAATGTGTCAGCGCATCATAGCCGATTATGGAATGTAAATATTTTGGAAAGATCTGATCTGCCGAATGAGAGTTATTGGAAAAATCTAGATAACCAAAAGCCTTTTTTCTACTTTTGCATGATGCAAGAATTATTAAAAACAATCTGTCCTAATTCCACTTGGGGTGCGCGTTTAATGGAGTTATTAGATGAATTTCCAATGCCAAGAAATCAAAGCGCAACGTTACAAGGATTTGGTATTAATAATTTACAGGTGATTCAAGGATGGGATTTGTGGAAGTGATTTTAAATAGGCAAAAAGAAAGCCGAGGCGTACATTTTCATGCAGAGGCACTCGGGCGTATTGAGAATAATTATATCGTATATACGACAATCCGCAACCATATTTGTAACGATATTAATAATATTTAGGAACTGAAATGGACGAAAAACAATTAGAAATTACCGCGTTAGAATGGTTTCGGCAGATTGGTTGGGAATACTTTTTTGGTCCTGATATTGCTAAAGATGGTGAGAATCCCTTGCGGGAATCTGATCGTGATGTGTTACTGGTTCCGCACATTAAGGCAGCCTTTGAGCGCTTAAATAGCTGGATTCCTGCCAATCAGCGCGAGTCTATTTTTGAAGATGTTTTGGCGAAAGTGCGTTTGAGAATGCCTGATCTGATTGAGAATAACCGCGAGTTTACCAAGTATCTGCTCGCGGGGTTTCCGGTGACGATTCAAAAAGAGAATGGTGCACGGGAAGCTGAGCGAGTTTATCTCATTGATTTTAAAACGCCGGAAAATAACCGCTTTGTGGTGACCAATCAAGTTTCCATTATCGGCAGTAAAGGCGTTCGTCGTCCTGATATTATCACCTATATCAATGGTTTACCGATGGTGGTGATTGAGCTTAAAAGTCCTGCAAAATCAGGCGCATCATATGATGCGAATTTAGAAGCATTTAATCAGCTTCAAACCTATAAAGATGAACTCCATGATCTTTTTATCACCAATAGCGCGCTCATTATCAGTGATGGATTGATGGCGCGTGTGGGTTCGCTCTCGGCAGGAATGGATCGCTTTATGCCGTGGCGTGTTGTGAATGATGAAGATGATCGCCCGCGCTTAGAGTGGGAATTGGAAACCTTGGTCTATGGCTTTTTTGATCATGCGCGTCTACTTGATTATTTGCAAAACTTCATCCTCTTTAAGGATGATGGTCGCCATTCATTTAAGATTATTGCCGGTTATCACCAATATCATGCGGTGCAAAATGCGATTAGAGCCACGATTATGGCGAGCAATCCTGAGCTTGCGTCCGATAAAAGAGGGAAGATCGGCGTCGTTTGGCATACGCAAGGTTCGGGTAAATCACTGTCGATGTGCTTTTATGCCGGCAAATTACTTAAAACGCCAGAGATGAATAATCCTACGATTTTAGTGGTAACGGATCGTAATGATTTAGATGATCAGCTCTTTAAAACTTTTGCTTCTGCCGAATCACTCTTTGGTAATGCCAAGCCTGTGCAAGCGGAGAGCCGAGAAAAATTACGCCAACTACTTTCAGAGCGGGAAGCGGGCGGTATTATTTTTACAACGGTACAGAAGTTTTCGCCGGAAGAAGTGGGTGGAAGGCATCCTGTTCTCAATGAGCGATCCAATATCGTGGTGATCTCGGATGAAGCGCATCGCACTCAATATGGCTTAAAATCAGAGATGAATGAGAAGGGAATCTATACTTATGGTTATGCCAAACATATGCGTGATTCTATTCCTAATGCGGCATTTATTGGCTTTACCGGTACACCCATTGAAGAATCGGATCGTGATACGCGCGCGGTATTTGGGGATGAAATTTCAGTCTATGATATTCAGGCAGCAGTGGATGATGGCGCAACGGTACCGATCTATTATGAGCCACGGTTAGCACGTTTAAAACTCGATGATGCGGAGTTAGATAAGCAAGCAGAAGAGCTCGAAGATATCATGGCAGATGCGGATCTTGAGGAGCAAGAGAAGCAGAAAGCGAACTGGACAAAGCTTGAGCGAATTGTGGGTGCGCCGAATCGTATTGAGATGGTGGCGCAAGATATTGTTGAGCATTTTGAGAAACGCAATCGTGAAAGCACACTATTTGATCAGGATGGGATCGAAGGTAAGGCGATGATTGTGGGTATGAGCCGTGCGATTTGTGTCGCGCTTTATGAGGCGATTATGGCATTAAAACCCGATTGGCATGATCAAGATCCACAAAAGGGCGCGATTAAGATTATTATGACGGGTGCGGCTTCCGATCCTGCTAACTTTCAAGATCATCTCTACTCTAAAAATACAAGAAAGGATCTCGAAACACGTTTTCGGGATCCCAATGATCCTTTCAAAATGGCGATTGTCTGTGATATGTGGCTGACGGGATTTGATGCGCCATCATGTCAAACGCTCTATATTGATAAGCCAATGAAAGGGCATAATCTAATGCAAGCGATTGCGCGAGTTAATCGTGTTTTTAAGAGCAAAAATGGCGGTTTAGTGGTGGATTATATCGGGATTGGTCGTGAGCTTGAAGCGGCGCTTAAAACCTATACCAATGCCAAAGGCAAGGGCAAGCCAACGATTAATGTGGCAGAAGCCTTTGTACAGTTACAAAAATATGTGCAGGTGATGCGTGATATTTTTGCGAAAACGCCACAACAATCCGGTTGTGATTTGGGAGATTTTGAGGATCCAGAAAATAACTTTAAGCGATTAGTGCCGGCGGTAAACTATATTTTTGAACTCCGTGATGCGGAAAATGGTGAGCGAAATGGTAAAAAACGCTTTTTAGATACGTTACTGGCGATTAATAAAGCATATGGACTTTGTTCAACCTTAACGGAAGCGGAGCAGTTTGATCGGGAGATTGCTTTTTATAATCACTTAGGAACTTTGGTGCGTAAAACAATGAGCTCCAAAGCGGCGAAGCGTAAACGAGATAGTGATGCACTTTTTGAGCAGATTATTCGAAGCTCGATAGAAGCTGATGGCATTATCGATCTCTATGAATATTGTGGTGAAGAGAATCCACGGATTGATATTTTAGATGATGAGTTTTTCAATCATATTAAAGACTCAAAAAATAAAAATATGGCGTTGGAGATGCTCCAAAAGCTCATTGACAACCAAGTCAAAGCCAATTTTAAAACTAATATTGTGCAGGAATCTAAATTTACCGAACGTTTAAAAATGGTGATGCAGCAATATAACAATCGCACCATTGATTCTGTCGAAGCGATGGAAGAGCTGATTAAAATGGCAAAGGAGATGACCAAAGCCGCAAAAGCGGGTAAAGAGATGGGGCTTGAGTATGATGAGCTTGCGTTCTATCAAGCCTTGGTTGAGAATGAATCCGCTAAAAAAGAGATGGAAGATGAGTTACTAAAAGCCATCGCAAAAGAGATTACCGAGCTGCTTAAAAAATCAGTGACGGTGGATTGGCAAAAGCGTGAAAGTATTCGAGCGCGCCTGCGTATTTTAGTTCGCCGGACACTCCGTAAATATGGTTATCCACCTGATGGGCAAGATAAAGCCGTTAATTTAATTTTAGAAAATACGGAAAAAATATCAGATCATTGGACGCAAGAGGATATTTTCAAGTAAGGATAGAAGGCTAAGTAAGTGCTAAATAAAAAGGTTGGTATCAATAGACAGCAACCTTTTTTGATGATTTTATAAAATCACAAATGCATTTATCTTTTGCTCATTCATTTAATAAGGATAATTCCATCCAAATACCTTAAAATCGATCTTATCGTTCTCATTAAAAATAATTCCTTCTTTTAACAGTGCTGCTTTATGGCGCTGATAGCTTTCGCCGGTGACGGAGATTTTTCCTTGTCCGTTGATGATGCGGTGACAAGGTAAAGCGCTATCGTTTGGAATATTACGCAGAACGGCGCAGACTTGGCGGACATAAGTGGGAATGCCGGCAAGGCGAGCAACTGTGCCGTAGGTTGTGACTTTTCCTTCGGGGATTGAAGCGATAATGGCGTAAACTTGGTGGGCGAAATCGTCGGAATGTTCGGTCATATTAAGGCTTCTTTTATTAGCGGTAAATTTGCTGATTGAATACTTGTTAGATGTTTATTAGAGCATTAATGATCGATTATCCATAATACTTTTAAGTTTAAGGAGTTGCTTTTTTGATTAATCGTCATCAAGTATTAGATTCGTGCAGTATCGGTTTTAGTGAATAACTGATCTTTTCAAAATCATTTACTGTATCAATCAATAGGTGTTTCTGAAAAATAAGAGCAACAGCTTATCCGATAATGCTTACATGGATTGGCATATTCGGTATGTTATAGAAAATATATTGGTAATTTTATAGCATTTCAGAGGCTTAGCAACAGGGTATGATAAGTTGAAAAATAGCTATATCAGTAATGTTGCTTTAGCCAGTGTTTATGCTTGGTTAAAATTATAAATGTTCAATAGATCCTAAGACACAACTGCATTATTTTTAACGGAAACATTTTTTCTCATTGCCTGCTCGCTTCTATAATAACGGAAGGTCACAAGCGCTGATAATATGGTTAAGTAGAAAATGAATGCGCCGTACGAAGGTAGCATATCGAATAAGGATTGCCCTTTAATCGCAAAATCACGGTAAAAGCGATATAACCAAACTAATGGGAAACAATAACTAAAAATGAATCCCCAATAAGGAAGAATTCCTACCGTCATTTTTGCGCCACCCAAGATAAATCCTGGTGGAACTAAAAGTATCATTTTGCTTGCACCTGCGCCAGGATCAGGTGCTTTCCATCCTAGTATGAAAGCACATAGACCAAACCCTAATCCCGTCATAAATATACTGGGAATATATGCGAAATAGTTTCCTTCAAATCGCTGTAGTCCAAAGATGATCAAGATTGCACTAATTACAGTTAATCCAACAGTATAGAAGAAGGCATATGGAATGATACGGCTAATTAATGCTAATGGTCCACGTTCAAAAACTGTATTCCACATTCCTGTAACTTTGAGTCTGCCTATTATCATTAATACGGTTAAGCCAAAGTTTAAAGAAGCAACAAAGTAGATAAAAATTGTGGTTAAAGAGTTAGTCGCATTATTTGAAGGATTAAACATGTACCGAGATCCTAATGTTATCGGTGACAAAATAGCTTCAGATGCTTGATCTCCCATCCCTAAAGAAGCAACCTTATTAATACTAACCTCTGCTCCAAATTGAGGAATAATTTGGCTCATGCTAGCAAAGGTTTTTGAGTTTTGTGCTTCATTACTATCATCAATAAAATAACCAAGACTTACAGATTGATCACCTTTTAATAAACTTTTTTCAAAGTTCTTGGGAATATAAAGTACACCGAGATTACGATCATGTGCGACTAAAGTTACAGGATCCACAGGATTGTTGAATACTTCGGAAATTTTGATAAAAGAGGAAGTATCAATTTGCTGAATTAATTGGGTGGAGCTTTGTGATGCATCTAAATCAATAACAGCAATCTTTCCTTCAAAAATTACTCCATGTCTGTATAAGACTGAAAAAATGGTTGCCACAATAAATACTAAAATGATAGCGACTTTATAGTAAGGAATGAATCGACCTGATAACATTGCGTCCATTTCTTCTTTCATAGAGAGAATAATATTATTCATGTTTAACCTCAACTGTCATGCCTTTTAATAAGGTTGTAGGCATCTCTGTGATATAAACGCGAACTTGATAGGAGGTTAAGTCTGCTTGTCCTTGCTCTCGAGTTGATCGAAGATCAGCAAAAGAAGGTGCTGGTGTTGCAAATCGGATAATTCCATTGATCTCGCTATCAATAGCGTGAGCAAATGCGGAAACTTTTGTACCTGCTTGATACTGGTTAACAAGGCTCTCATTTACATAAATATCGACATATTTTCGATCTGTTTCTAGAATTACGGCAGGGGCATTCATTGGAATCATTTCCCCTTCTTCGTAGAGTATTTTTAATACTTTTCCTGTTTCTGGTGCTCTAAGTGTTAATCGATCATAATGAAGTTCTAGTTGTTGAAGTTCTGCTTTGAATTGGGCTAATTGAGCTCTTAGATGATTTAATTGATTCTCGCGATTATTAATTTTTTCTCGAATATTAGCAATAGTTTGTAATGCCATCCCTTCTGCGCTTTTTGTTCGTTCCAAATTTATTATTTGCTCTTTACTGGCCCCAGTAATAGCAGAATGAAGTTGACTCCTAATTTGAATTACAGCCATTTTTGAATTGATAAAAGTATTATTAACATTATCAAAAATGGACTTCGAGATTCCTCCAGATTGCTGAAGTTTAAAGTTTCGATCATATTCTATTTTGGCTAATGCTTGAGTTGAGGTTGCAGCTTCTAATGCCGCTTGTATCTCTTCAATTTTACGCCAAGAGGTAATTTCTAATAAATCTGCTTCTTTATTATCAATATCAATGGAAAGTTCCTCATGATTGATGAGCGCTTCTTGAGATTGAATAATTGCTTTGAGTTTTTTGATACCGATGGTTGTATCTATATCTTCTAACACCATGAGAATATCGCCTTTTTGGACGAGTTGAGATTCAATAATCGGACGATCAACTAATTTACCACCGATATTCTGAAAGGCAGCATTAACGTTATCAGACATGACAACTCCTGATTTAATGTTCTTAGCAACTGAGACAGCATCATTTCTTGAACCTAAATAGATAAAGCTCGCACTAATAAAAAGTAGTGCTGCAAAGGTTAATGGGACTTTGAGAGTTTTGTTCATGATTAACATCCTTGTATTTTTGAACAGATTTTTTAGAAAATAAGGTCTATTCTTTTTGGGGTATTTTTAATAGTTTGTGCAATATTTCGATACAGGCTTCTTTTTCTTTTTCACTCAGACTTTGGCTAAACTCACTGATTTTCTGGGAGTGATTTGGCAGGGTTTTGCGAATAAAATGAATACCGACTTGAGTGAGGCTGATTAAACGATGAGAATTTTTTCTAGAGTGGTCGTGAGAAATTTGAACGAAAGGTTCTGATGTAGAAAGCATGCGTTTAATCATGATCGAAACTGTGGCAGGTTTTACACCAATTCGTAACGCTAGATCATTAGAACTCGTTTCACCTTCTCGATATAAGGACATCAATAAAATGAATTTTCCCTCAGAAACGTCATGCTCTTTAGATAAAACATCATAAATTTGTGCACGAAGAAGGTCCGTTGTTGCAAGTAGGCTGAGAACCAAATCAACATCAACAATATTTGAATCAATTTTTCCTGAAAGGCTATCTTGCAAAAGCGCTTCTCGGGTTGGTAAAAGTCTCGCTTTATAATCCATATAGATCACCAGATAAATAGTTAGCCGGCTAATTATATTGTGATTTTAATAGGAATAATATGCCAAGAATAAGATTGTCCTGATCTTTAGTTAAATTTATAAAACTATTGTTTTTCAGCAACTTGGTGGGATTGATAGATATTTTTAATATAGGTGTTTAATCGAGAGGAAGTAGGAGGATTTATTAGAAAATCGGTAATAAACTCTTTTTAATAAGATAGAAATGATTTATGAGTATTCATTCAAAGTGGGTAATTATGGTGTGAACATCTGGCTCGATTTCAGAAGTCGCCAGCTCTCTTGATTGAGGTTATTGAAAGTGACTTTTTTGCCAAGATTTTCATATTGATCAACAATCTTTTTGAGCGCTTCAATGGCGGACATATCAACGATTCTAGAATGTGCGAAATTGATGACGATCACATCAGGATCGTCGTTCGCTGAGAATAATTCTGTAAAGTGGCTACAACTCCCAAAAAAGAGAGGACCGATAATCGTGTAGGTTTTGTGACCCATTTCATCGAGTGCTTCTTCTGCGCGAATGCGAACGGCACTATCCCAAGCGAAGATTAGTGCGGCGATAATAACACCAACTAATACAGCAACGGCTAAATTATGTGTGACGATAATAATGGCGGTCACGAGAAATAGCGTCGCAATATCCCCTTTGGGCATGCGTTTGATGAGTCCAAAAGAGACCCATTTAAAGGTGGAAATTGCCACCATCATCATCACGCCGACAAGCGCAGCCATGGGAATCTGCTCGATGAATGGTCCGCCGATAAGAATGATGAGTAAGATGGTTAATGCTGCGATAATGCCGGATAGTCGGCTTTTTGAGCCTGAATTTAAATTAATGAGTGTTTGAGCGACCATTGCGCAGCCGCCCATTCCGCCGAAGAAACCATTGGTGATGTTTGCCGCGCCTTGTGCGATGGCTTCTTTGCGTGTATTACCTTTGGTATTGGTGAGCTCATCCACGATATTGAGCGTTAATAATGATTCGATTAATCCGACGCTCGCCATCACCAGTGAAAAGGGAAGGACGATCATCAGCGTTTCCCAAGTAAAAGGGACTTCAGGAATGTGGAATGAGGGAAGAGAGCCGCTGACAGTTGCGATATCAATGACTTTTTTGGTATCGATATTGAAGAAATAGACAAGCGCAAACACGATTAAAATCGCTACAAGAGAAGCGGGAACAGCTCGTGTGATTTTGGGGAATATCCATACAATAAAGATCGTTAAAGCTGTTAATCCGATCATCATGTAGAGCGCTGATCCGCTTAACCATTCGGTTACTCCCTGACTTTCAAATTGGAATTGGGCAACCTGTGCCATAAAGATAATAACGGCCAATCCATTGAGAAAGCCATACATCACAGGTTGCGGAATTAAGCGAACAAATCGGCTCCATTTAAGAATACCGACAAGCATTTGAATAATGCCGGCAATAATGATTGCAGCAAAGAGATATTGCACGCCGTGAAGTGCGGCAAGTGCAATGAGAACCACAACAGTTGCACCTGCGCCACCAGAAACCATTGCTGGTCTGCCCCCAAAAATCGCCGTAATTAATCCCATTAAAAACGCGGCATAAAGACCAGTTAATGGCGTTAATCCAGCTAAAATTGCAAATGAGAGAGATTCGGGAATCAT
>DXHP01000109.1 GCA_019113305.1 Candidatus Ignatzschineria merdigallinarum
TCGGCAAAAAACTTCATCGCTTCACTCGTTTGAACACTGGAAATCATCTGTAATATTGGTTGAATCACGCCGACAGAACTACAGGTATCTTGGCTCTCTAACGGCAACGAACCTAATAAACAACGTAAACACGGCTCTTGAGATGGAACATTAGAATCTAGATCTTTTGCCGGAAAATTAAAGTTAAAACTCATGCCGTAACTTTCCAATGCTGAGCCAAAAATCCACGGCATCTTGAGTTTGTAGCAAGCATCATTAATGAGCATTCGCAGCGCAAGATTATCTGTACCATCAAGTAATAAATCGTGACCGGCGATCAGCGATTCAATATTATCTGAAGAGACATCGGCAATATGGGTCTGAATCTCAATACTTGAGTTGATTTGTGCAAGATGATTTCTTAGCGCAATGACTTTAGGAAGTGCTTTCTCGGCATCACTTTCGGTAAAGAGCGTTTGCCGCTGAAGATTGGAACTTTCCACAAAATCTCGGTCGATTAAAGTGATGAAGCCAAACCCTGCTCTCGTTAATGTTTCCGCATGTTGCGATCCTAAAGCGCCGCAACCTAAGATTACCACTTTTGCTGCTTGAAACGCTTCAACGCCGGCATTACCAATCTTATGAAACCGCGCTAATCGGCTATAACGATCATTGTGAACATCTTTAAACATCTCTATTTTTTAATCTCTTTTTATATAATGAAATGATGATACTTTTCCAAGCGCACTTGCGGCGGGAGAGAACGTTTGCACGCTTCTCACAAACACTCGCCCGCAGAAAGACAATCTGACAATACTCCCCAAGCTAGCGCATCGGCTTTAAGAAGCACAACGATCGTTCTATCCAGCGCTGTGCAAGTCGATTTGATGCGCAGTTCCATCAATCTAGTTTAAGGCTGATTTGCGGCGGGAGAGAACGTTTGCATGCTTCTCATAAACACTCGCCCGCAGAAAGGCAATCTTCAATACTTCAAAAGCTAGCTGAATGCTTTCGTGCTTCTATCGATCTCATTCCAACAAAAGGACAATCTTACAGCTCCCAAAGCTGGCTCATCGGCTTTAAAAAGCACAACGATCGTTCTATCCAGCGCCGTGCAAGTTATTTTGATACACCAGTTTTCTCGGAAAAATCATCATCAATTAACGATCGATTAATGACAATTAAGTTGTAATCAATCCTGTTAATGGGCTGCTCGCTGTTGCGCTTGTTTTCATCGGCATCCGTTTTGCTAAGTATCCCAATCGCCCTGCTTTTGTCGCCAAGTTCATCGCTAAACTCATATTGATCGGATCTTCACTATAAGCCACTGCGCTATTCATCAAAACGCCATCTGCGCCGAGTTCCATTGCAAATGCCGCATCTTTCGGGCTTCCTAAACCGGCATCGACAATTACCGGCACTGTTGCTTGCTCGATAATATGCTGTAAATTAATCGGATTAATAATCCCGAGTCCGCTACCGATCGGCGATGCACCCGGCATAATCGCATGACAACCTAAATCCTGTAATCGGCGTGCAAGTACGACATCATCTGATGTATAGACTAAAACGGTCATTCCTTCAGCAAGGAGCATTTCTGTGGCACGCAGCGTTTCCACCGGATCTGGTAATAACGTTTTCGGGCAGCCGATAATTTCTACTTTCACCATATCGCAAAGCCCTGAAGCATGGGCCAATTTCGCCGTACGAACTGCTTCTTCCGCCGTATTAGCACCGGCTGTATTTGGCAATAATTTATATTTTGATAGATCTAAAGACTCCAACAGATCCGGCTGCTGATCATCAAAGATATTCATTCGGCGAACGGCGAATGTTAAAACTTCTGATTCACTCGCTTCAACCGCACCTTTCTGCTCTTCGAACGTTCGATATTTTCCTGTGCCTAGAAATAGACGTGAGTTAAATTCAAAGTTCCCAATTTTTAAGATATCGCTCATTTTAGTCTCCAAAACCTTAACCACCGCCCACAAAATGGACGATTTCAAACTGATCACCCGCACCAATAATGGTCTTCGCGTAATCTTCCTTTTTCACCACTTCTCGATTCCGCTCTACAATGAAGAATCGTCTCTTTTCGAGATATAAGTGCTCGATTAATTTCTCAACGGTGTTGATCGATGCTTCTAACATCAATACCTCACCGTTTACCTGAATTTTCAGACTCATTTTGAATCTCCTCTTTTTTTATTGATATTTAGATTTTTAGTTTTGAGCGCTGCCCCATTCGATGGAATCTCGACAAACTCTTGATAATATAGATTCTCAATCTTGATCGGCTGATTTGCAGCTGGAGCGAATATTTGCAGGCTTTTCCTAATCACCTGCCAGCAAATTAATATTTCCTTTATTTTTATAAAAGGTGTGAGCAAATCCTTGTCTTCGTTAACACAAGATTTAGCTACAAGTTTTCACCAACGCATTTCTACAAATAACGATTTTCTATACGATTCGCACCCAAATACTTAAATCTCTCACCGATTAACTGCCGGTATTTTCCGATGCATTTATCAGCTCTCGCAACGCTTGCGCTCTTTTGCGACCACGCTCAATATCAAACTGATAATTCACTACTGGAAAGAGTGCCGACATGACAGCAGCGCCAGAAGAATACGGCAATACACGCGAAATCGTATCGATATCAATACCACCGATCGCAATCAGCTTTCCGCCCTTTTGCTCAGAAATTTGCGCCGCTTCCATTAAAGGTTCAATTCCTAATGCCGGATAACTCTTCTCTGAAGTTCGGAAAATATGCCCTAAATATCCATAATCATAAGCTGCCAATTCGCGCTCAATCGCTCGCAGTGAATGGAATGATCGGCCAAACTTCATCTCTGGAAATGCATCTTGCAAACGTGGCAGAGAGAGACTTTTTTCGGTTAAGTGCGTCCGTGGAATATGGAATGCCGTGGCAATATCCGCACGATCATTCACGATCAATTTTTCTGCGGAAATACCTTTTTCTAACAAACGCTCGATTAATAATCCTAATGATTTGGATGAACGAGATTTTTCTCGAAGCTGCACAAAATCCACATACGGCATAATGGCATCGATCATCGATACCAAGTTGTCATCGGGAATCTCTGGGATATCGCGAGTAACAGCGTGTAACATCAACATATATTCTCCATTGCAGAGAAAGTGTGAGCACGCAC
>DXHP01000110.1 GCA_019113305.1 Candidatus Ignatzschineria merdigallinarum
CACAGGAAGTACGCGTTTATAACTGGACGGACTATATTGATCCTGAATTAATTACGGAGTTTACAGAAAAAACGGGTATCAAAGTTGTTTATGATACGTTTGATAGTAATGAAGTATTATTGGCAAAAACCTTAACGGGAAATTCAGGTTACGATATCGTTGTGCCATCAGATTATACTTTAATCTATATGGTGCAAGCAGATGCGGTGCAGAAGATTGATCGAAGTCGCTTATCGAATATTGAGAATATTTGGCCCTTTGTAGAAGAACGTTTATCGGAACTTCCTGGAGCAACAGATTATTCGGTCCCTTATATGTGGGGAACAACCGGTATTGCGTATAATGTGAATAAGGTCAAAGAACTGGTTCCTGATGCGCCGCTTGATTCTATGGAATTACTCTTTAATCCAGAATATGCCTCAAAACTGGCAAGCTGTGGTATCTATGTGGTTGATACGCCGAGTGAGTTTTATCCGATGGTGATGCGTTACTTAGGATTATCTGCCGAAAGCACGTCAAATGAAGATCTGGCAAAAGCGAATGAAGTATTAGAATCAATTCGTCCTTATATTACGAAATTCCACTCTTCTGAATATATTAATGCCATGGCGAATGGCGATGCTTGTTTAACACTCGGTTGGTCGGGAGATCTCTATTTAGCAAAATCACGAGCAGAAGAAGCGAATGCCGGCGTTGAGATTGAGTATTTCATTCCTAAAGAGGGAGGATTACTCTGGTTTGATCAATTAGCGATTGTGAAAAATGCGAAGAACGTTGATGAAGCTTATGCTTTTATTGATTTCTTACTAGATGCGAAAGTGAATGCGCGTGCTGCCGATTATGTGGAGTATGCAACGTCAAACGAAGCGGCATTTGAATTTGTGGATCAAGATCTTCTCAATGATCCAACCCTTTATCCTTCACAAGAGGAACTCTCCTTGTTGAATGTGAAGCAGCCGTATACGCAAGCAGAGCAGAAAAAGCTCATGCGTCATTGGTTGAAGATTAAGGCACAAAGATAGTCGCATTATTAGAAACGTTTACGTGGAAAACTTCTGAGATTTCTTAAAACTGTGAAATAACAGGTAGTTGGTAATCATCAATAAGAACAAGAGTCTACCTATTAAGTAGGCGCTTTTTTTATGAAAATAAGCGGGAATGTTATCGCTTACGAGGGAGCGAATGAGAATTTTTCATGTATAATGGGCGGTTAAGAATTTTAAAATTAAATGATCTATTTCTCTCGCAGAATGACAAGGAAAGTGAATCTATTATCAATAGATAGTTGCAACTTTTACTATTGTAATTCAGAGCATTGAGAATGATAGCGAATAAAAAGGATTGATATTATGAGTGAAAATCATCATTCTCTAATCGTATTGGGTTCAGGTCCAGCAGGTTATACATCGGCGCTTTATGCGGCGAGAGCGAATCTTAAACCTGTCGTGATTACGGGGATGCAGATGGGCGGACAGCTCACAACGACAACGGATATTGATAACTGGCCGGGTGGAATGGAAGGTTTAACAGGTCCTGTATTAATGGATCAGATGCGTGAACATTGTGAGCGTTTTGGCACTGAAATTTTATTTGATCATATTAATAGTGTTGATCTGTCGAAAAAGCCATTTACTTTAGTGGGTGATAATGCGACTTACACTTGTGATGCGTTGATTATTGCAACGGGCGCTTCTGCGAAATATTTAGGACTGCCTTCTGAAGAAGCTTATTTAGGTCGTGGTGTTTCAGCATGTGCAACGTGTGATGGTTTCTTCTATCGTGAGAAAGAAGTTGTGGTTGTCGGTGGCGGTAATACGGCGGTTGAAGAAGCACTTTATTTAAGTCAGATTGCTTCAAAAGTGCATTTAGTTCATCGCCGTGATACGTTCCGTGCCGAGAAAATCCTGATTGATCGCCTTTATCGTAATGTTGAAGCTGGTAAAATCGAATTACATTTAGATCGTGTGTTAGATGAAGTCAAAGGTGATGCCGCTGGTGTAACGGGCGTTGTACTTTCATCTACGAAAGATGATGCGATTAAAGAGATTGAAGTGCCGGGTGTTTTTATTGCGATTGGTCATGCACCAAATACGGAGATCTTCAATGAGCAATTAGAAATGCGTCACGGTTATATTGTGGTGAAATCTGGTATTGATGGTAATGCAACGGCAACCTCCATTCCCGGGGTTTTTGCGGCAGGTGATGTGATGGATTCATACTATCGACAAGCGATCACTTCTGCAGGAACAGGTTGTATGGCTGCTTTAGATGCTGAACGTTATTTAGATGGATTGAAATAAGATCGATCACAAAATAGCAATCGATGATCGTTGTTGTAGGTAATATTAAGCGCTTAATAAACGACATCATCGATATGAAACAAGAAACAGTTTTTAAGAAACAGAATTTAATAATGACGAATAGCAAAATTGCGTCGTTTTATGAACATTTTATTGATACTGAAAGTAGCTTAGTTGCGAGGATTGCAAATGAAATTTAATACTTTAGACGACCTTAATTTAGAAGGGAAACGTGTTTTAGTTCGTGAAGATTTGAATGTGCCGATTCATGATGGGAAAATTACATCAGATGCACGTTTAGAAGCTGCTTTACCAACGATTGAGAAAATCCTTGAGAAAGGCGGTGCGGTCATGTTAATGTCGCATTTAGGACGTCCTACGGAAGGCGAAGAGAGTGAGGAATTCACTTTAGCACCGGCAGCAGTGTGGTTATCTAATCGTTTAGGAAAACCTGTGTCACTTGTAAAGAACTGGATTAATGGTGTTGAGATTCAGCCTGGTGAAGTAAAGTTATTAGAGAATGTCCGTTTTTTAAGTGGTGAAAAAGGCAATGATGAAGCATTATCGCAAAAGATGGCAAATCTTTGTGATGTTTATGTGATGGATGCTTTTGCCACGGCACATCGTAAAGCGGCATCAACGTATGGTGTTGGAATGGTTGCTAAAGAAGTTGCGGCAGGAACATTGCTTGAAAAAGAACTCAATGCATTAACAAAAGTAATTCAAAGTCCTGCAAGCCCAATGGTGGCTATTGTCGGTGGTGCTAAAGTCTCTACTAAATTAACGGTCTTAAATGCATTAATGGATAAAGTTGATCAGCTTATTACTGGCGGTGGGATTACCAATACCTTACTGCTTGCCAAAGGCTATAACGTTGGTAATAGCTTGGTGGAAAAAGATTTAGTAGCGGAAGCGAAAAAACTTCTTCAACGTGCACAAGCGGAAGGTAAAGAGATTCCTCTTCCAATTGATGTGGTAGTTGGTAAAGCTTTCTCTGCAGATACAGAAGCAGTGATTAAGTCCATCGATGACATTGAAGCGGACGATATGATTATGGATATTGGTCCACAAACAAGTGAACTCTACAGCAAGATCATGGCAAACGCGAAAACGATTGTGTGGAATGGTCCGGTAGGTGTTTTTGAATTTGCAAACTTCGCAGATGGTACTAAAAAACTCGGTGAAGCAATTGCAAAAAGTGATGCATTCTCAATTGCAGGTGGCGGTGATACGGTTGCTGCGGTTGAAGAATTTGGTTTAAAAGATGATATCTCTTATATCTCAACTGGCGGCGGCGCTTTCCTTGAATTATTAGAAGGCAAAGTGTTACCCGCAGTAGAGATGTTAGAAAAGCGAGCTAAATAAAAATGAATAATAACGAAATCTTAATTAATATTACGCCGAATGAGACGAGAGCTGCGGTAATCAGCAATGCGATCGTTCAAGAGGTGCTTATTGAACGAGATGAGAAGCGCGGGCTAGTCGGCAATATTTATAAAGGTGTCGTTATTCGTGTTTTACCTGGCCTTGAAGCAGCATTTGTGGATATTGGTCTCGATCGAGCAGCATTCCTTCATGTTAGTGATATTCAGACAGCTTGTACTGAATATACGCCGGATGAATGTGGTTGCGAGGAGAGTGGGGAGGCAGAACGTGCACCCACGAAACGTAACCCTGAAGCGATCGATATCACGAAGCTTTTAACTCAAGGTCAGGAGCTCATCGTTCAAGTGATTCGTGATCCTTTAGGCACAAAAGGCGCACGAATTACGACCCAAATTTCAATTCCTTCTTGCTACTTAGTTTATTTAGCAGATTCTGATGTGATCGGCGTATCGATTCGAATTGAAGATGAAGAAGAGCGTGAGCGTTTAAAAAATACTCTACAAGGTTATCAGGCTGAAATCCCCGGTGCTTATATCGCGAGAACAGCAGCAGAAGGTGTTGATCCTTGGGTGCTACGTTCTGATATGCAGTTTTTAAATCGTCTTTGGGGCGATCTGAAAGAGCGTATTGCAAAAGCAAAAGTTGGCGAAGTAATTTATGGGAATTTTCCATTAGAGCTTCGAATTTTGCGGGATTATATCTCGAAAGATATTCAGCGTGTTCGCATTGATTCGATGGATGGTTACAAGAGCATGATGGATTTCACCACGCGTTTCTTGCCAGAAATGACGGAACGTATCGAATATTATGTTGGACCTCGTGCAATTTTTGATCTCTTTAATACGGAAAGAGAAGTAAACTTGGCGCTTGAGAAACGTGTTGACCTCAAATCTGGGGGATATTTAATGATCGAACAGACGGAAGCAATGACGACGATCGATATTAATACCGGCGGTTTCGTGGGCTTTCGTAATCTTGAAGAGACCATTTATAAAACGAATCTTGAAGCGGCACAAGCATTGGCGCGTCAAGTTCGTCTACGTAATTTGGGCGGCATTATTATTATCGACTTTATCGATATGCAGAGCGAAGAGCATCGTCAAGGCGTGCTAGAAGAGCTGCAAGAACACCTATCTCATGATTATGCGAGAACCTCGATTAGTGAAGTGACGACATTAGGCTTAGTGCAGATGACCCGCAAACGTACGAGAGAAAGTCTTGTGCAATTGTTGTGTGAGCCTTGTCCAAAGTGTCAGGGAACAGGATATGTTAAAACAAGTGCAACAGTTTGTTTTGAGATTTTGCGTGAGCTCATTCGTGATGGAAAACGCTTCCCAACATTAAAGGAATTCTTAGTACTTGCAGCACCGGAAGTAATTGAGCGTTTGTTAGATGAAGAAGCGCATAGTGTGGCAGATCTTCAGATTCAGATTGATGCCAATATCCGCTTGCAACCAGAAGAGCTCTATCCTGTTGAGCAGTTTGATATCGTCCCAATGTAAGTGATGGTAAT
>DXHP01000111.1 GCA_019113305.1 Candidatus Ignatzschineria merdigallinarum
GGCATAATTTCTTAAAGATGTTTTAGAAAGGCGCTGATAAGAGGTTCCATCAAAGAAAGAGAGAAAGAACTTGTGGGTTGTCATAATTAACAAGTCCTGCGCTTCAAGCTTCCATTTTAAAGCCGGCAGAATTCTTTGAACCCAAGGATCTGTTTCTATTAAATCTAACTTTCTTTGTAACGTTTTTAGCGTATCATTCGTACCGTTTTTACTTGAATCGGGGTTTTTACGAGCTTCTTTTTGAATTTCCTGCCTAAGTGTATCGATAGAGGCGACTAATTGATGTTCAAATAGCGCACATAGATTACTGATCTCTAATGTTAGCTCATCAATTGCTTTATTATTTTTAAAGTGAGCTTTTTGGAGATTATCACGATCCAAAATTTTATATTTAATTCGATTAAGTTTTACACAAGGATTGATTCCCCAAAATGTGGAGGATAAAACGCCCTGTTTTTTCAGCTCATCAAGATGTTTTTTCGTATTTGGAAACTGATTTATAGAATAGCTAGCATTAGCCGATTGCTTCTCATGAGGAAGCGGTTCTTGTAAGATGGCTGCTTTAAAAGCGATGTCTCGAGGATATATAATGGTTGCCGTAAAAGGGCTGCCATCACTTTTCATATTTTGCGAAAGTGTGTGGTAAAGATCGTTTAAGATATTCCACCGATGGGTTACAAAAATAGATTTAAATCCATGATTCGTCACGCTTTCGAGGATTGCCGGGGCATCTGAATCTGGTGTTTGTTGAAATAGTCGACTTGTTTTGCCAAGCCCTGTACCACCATTAATAGTGGCAAATCCGGCTAAAGAGCGCTGTTGATTATCGCGAAGATTTTTTTCTAAGATGTGTGCTAAGAGCGCATTATACGATAATGCGTTGTTTGAATCTTTCATATTGTCCCTCATTCAGGTCAGGTTATCGAGGTGTGAGCTGAGCTCTTGTTGATTATTTAGTCAAATGAATTCATAAGTCAACTACAACATGTAATTAATCGAGACAATAGCTATTTCAAGGCTATTAATAACTCATTACTTTATGAGCTTTTCCATATTTAATATTTTGATATTGTTGATATTTATCTTTGTTTTGTTAGGTTATTTTATAAATCACTTATAATTATGTATACAAAATATTGGGATCTAAAAAAATTAGTAATGTTACTATTAATCACTATTTTATTTATATTTTGGTAGGGTATCTAGTGTGATGGGAAATAAAGAAGCATCT
Organism: Candidatus Ignatzschineria merdigallinarum; assembly: GCA_019113305.1. GTDB lineage: Bacteria > Pseudomonadota > Gammaproteobacteria > Cardiobacteriales > Wohlfahrtiimonadaceae > Ignatzschineria > Ignatzschineria merdigallinarum. The sequence goes on from DXHP01000111.1 coordinate 1,232, forward strand.
TCAAACTTTTACTTTCTTGATGAAATCAATCCGTTGCTCTTTCAGTTAGCGAAAAATGCTGAGCTAGCATTTGTGCGTGATCCCAATACTTCGTTGATAAAAGTACGACAATTAGGGGAAGCAATAACGAAGTTCATTGTAGAGTTTTATGATTTACAAAAGCCCGAACGAGCCAATCAGTTAGATATGATTAATTTGATTGATCGAGAAATTGGATTAGATCGGAATATAAAGAATCTATTACATGTGATCCGCCAGTTAGGTAATAGTGCTAATCATGAATTTTCAACGGATCATCGTGATGCAATGACGGGCTTAAAAGCTGCTCATACGATTTCTATTTGGTTTTATGAGGCATTCAAACGATCGGATAGTAAAATTGTATCTAAAGCTTTCGTGGCACCTAAAGATCCTTCAGAAAAGTACAATCTACTTTTACAAGAAAAAGAAAATCTAGAGAGAAAACTAGCAGCATCACGAGATGACGTTAATGTAGAAGAGAGACTATCGGTTGCAACAGCAGCTTTAGAAAAGGAATACTCTATTTTGAAACAAGACATGGATGCTAAAGTTAAAGAGGCAGAAGAAATGGTAAATCTCTTTGAAGATGAAGTGAAAGCCTTAGAGGGTTATGAAAATCGTTTTAATGCCCTAAAAACTTCTATTGCAAAATCGAATTACTCTACCATTGCAAAGAAAATAGGCCAGCTTGATGATGAGCTCTTAACAGAAGAGATGACTCGTGTGATTATCGATAGTCAGCTTAGATGCGCAGGATGGGAGGCTGATACTGAAGTTTTGCGCTATAGCAAAGGAGTTCGACCAGAAGCACATCGAAATATCGCTATTGCGGAATGGCCGACCCAAGATGGATACGCTGATTATGTATTATTTTCAGGTTTAACGCCGATTGCGACTGTCGAAGCAAAGAAAAAAAATGAGAATGTTGCCGGGAAAATAGAGCAAGCGGAGCGCTATGCTCAAGATTTTGAGATGACAAATGATTTTGTTCCTGCGTGGACGCTTGATGGTCGTAATGAACCTTGGGAGTATGATAATGATAAGTATTTAATTCCGTTTGTTTACTCTTCCAATGGTCGACCTTATTTTAAACAAAATCTTGAAAAGAGCGGAACATGGTTTAGGGATGTACGTGCATCGAGCAATATTAGAAGAGCATTACAATCTTTTCATAGTCCGCAGGGGTTACTGGATCTTTTAAAAAGAGATCAAGAGAAGGCCCATGAACGCCTACAAGAAGAGGGAATGGAATATTTAGGATTACGTTATTACCAAGAAAGTGCTATTAATGCTATTGAACATGCCATTGAGCATAATCAAAAGAATATTTTAGTGGCTATGGCGACAGGTACAGGAAAGACAAGAACGATTTTAGGGTTGGCTTATCGTTTGTTGAAATCTGAACGTTTTAAACGTATTTTGTTTTTAGTCGATAGAAGTGCACTTGGTAAACAAACCCAAGATGTAATGAAAGATTATATTATCGAGCAGAACCAAGGTTTTTCTGCGATTTATTCAACAGCTGATCTACAAGTGAGACTTCCTGATTCTAATGTGCGTGTTCAGGTCGCAACGGTTCAAGCGATGGTGAATCGATTATTTATTAATCCGGATATTGATATCCCCATCGATGAATATGATTGCATAATTGTTGATGAGGCTCACCGTGGGTATACGTTAGACCAGGAGATGACGGAAGAGCAGTATTTATATCGAGATGAAAAACAATATCAATCCACGTACCGAAGAGTTTTAGATTATTTCGATGCGACAAAAATTGCACTAACAGCGACCCCAGCTAAGCACACAGTCGATATTTTTGGTCGCCCAGTCTTTACCTATTCTTACCGAGAAGCAGTGATTGACGGTTATTTAATAGATCATGAGCCACCAAAACGTTATCTGACCTTACTCAATCAAAAAGGAATTACTTTTGATAAAGGTGAAGAGGTTCTCAGTGTTGATCGCTTTACGGGTGAAGCAAGTATTACAGAGCTAGAGGATGAGCTGAATTTTGAAGTTGAATCCTTTAATAGGCGTGTTATAGCAGATGACTTCACACGTGTTATTTGCGAGGATTTAGCGAAGAATGATTTGGATCCCTTTGGTGAGGAAAAGACATTAATTTTTTGTGTTACAGATGAGCATGCTGATACTACCAAACGATTTTTAGATGAATATTTTCTCGATCTATATGCTGAGAGTTATAACGAAAAAGCAGTTATGAAAATCACTGGGAAAAGCGATAAAGTCGATGATCTCATCAAACAGTTTAAAAATGAGAAGTATCCGAATATTGCGATAACGGTGGATCTTTTGTCGACAGGAATAGATGTCCCTGAAATTTGTAATATTGTTTTCTTGCGAAAAGTGAAATCTCGAATTTTATATGAGCAAATGATAGGAAGAGCAACTCGTAAGTGCGATGAAATTGGGAAGGTCTCTTTTAAAATTTATGATCCTGTTGATCTGTATGAGACCTTACAAGAAGTCTCAACGATGAAACCTATTGTCAAAGATCCTAACATTTCAGCTGCTGACTTAGCAGAGGAGCTGATAGAGCTCTGTAAAGATGCTGATATCGAAAAAGCAGATGCGACCAAAGAGAAGCATATAGAGGATGTATTAGCGCAGTTTAATCAAAAAGTGATGCGTATTTTGAAAAAGGCAGATCAAAAAGCCGAAAAACGTCCGGCGCTTCGTGAAAAACTTGATGAGCTAAAAGAGATGTGGGGCATTGAGCCAACAAAATTAGATCAGCATTTTCATGCAATTGGTGCTCAAAAAACATCAGAGTTCTTAATAGCACATCCAAGTTTTTTAGCAGAGCTAGAAAAAGTACGCAGAACAATTGGTGATGAAAATAACCCGATTATTTCAGAGCATAAAGATTCTATTACAGCTATAGAGTATAGCTATGGAGATTATGATCGACCTGAAGATTATTTAGAAAGTTTCAAAGACTTTATTTTAACTAACTCTAACCTTAATACGGCATTATCGATAGTAATTAATAGACCATCAGATCTTACAAGAACAGATCTAAAAGAGATCAAAGAAATTTTAGATGCTAATGGTTTCACGGAACAATATCTCCAAAGAGCATGGCGAGCCAATAGTAATGAAGATATTGCCGCTTCTATTATTGGTTTTATTAGACAGGCGGCATTAGGGGGGGCTATGACGCCCTTTGAAGAGCGTGTCGAAAAAGCTATGCGGAAGGTATATAAATTGCACCCTTGGTCACGTGTTCAGACAACATGGCTTGATCGAATTGAGAAACAACTCCTCAAAGAGATTGTGCTGGATCGTGATAGAATTAGTGAGATTTTTGATCGAGATGGCGGTAGTAAGCGCCTAGATAAACATCTAGATAATCAATTAGATTTAGTCTTGGATAATATAAAACTCAACTTATGGGTTGCTTAAATAGGAAAATAAAAAAATGACGCATGATACGATTGTTCAAAAACTTTGGAGTTTGTGTGATGTTCTCCGAGATGATGGGGTTAACTACAGCAAATATGTCACAGAATTAGCGTTGCTCCTCTTTTTGAAGATGAATCATGAACAAAATAGTAATGTACTCCCAAAGGGATATCGTTGGGAAAATCTTACAGAATTAGATGGTATTGATTTACTCAATTTTTACCGTAAACTTTTATTGGTATTAGGGACAGGCAAAGATTCAGTTACTAATGAGAAAGATGGTTCTATTGAAGAAATCACTATCCATACCAATCACTTGGTCAAAGCGATCTATACTGATGCAAATACCAGCATTCGTGAACCTCGCCATTTAAGTCAGCTCATTCGTGATCTTGATAAAATTGACTGGTTTAGCGTTGAAAAAGATGATCTCGGTAACATGTATGAGGGATTGCTAGAGCGTAATGCGAGTGAGACAAAATCAGGTGCGGGACAATACTTTACGCCACGCCCATTGATTAACAGCATGGTTCGTTTGATGAAGCCACAAGTGGGGGAGTTAATTCAAGATCCGGCCGCAGGTACTGCTGGCTTCTTAATTGCGGCCGATCAATATATTAAAAATCATACGGATAATCTTTATGATTTAGACGAAAATAAACGTATGTTCCAAAGAAAGAAGGCGCTGGTTGGGGTGGAGTTAGTTCCTGATACACGTCGTCTTGCGTTAATGAACTGTCTACTTCATGATATTGAAGGGGAAGATGATGGTGCGATTTTACTCGGGAATACACTAGGTTCTGTAGGTGCAAATCTATCGCGTGCTGATCTTATTCTTGCAAATCCACCTTTTGGAACGGCACGCGGAGGCGAGGCAAGTATTACCCGTGATGATTTCACCCATGTTACTAGCAATAAACAGTTGGTGTTCTTGCAACATATCTATCGTAATCTGAAAGATGGTGGCCGCGCAGCGGTCGTTGTTCCTGATAACGTGCTTTTTGAAGATGGAATCGGTGCTGATATTCGTCGTGACTTAATGGAAAAATGCGATCTTCATACGATCTTACGTTTACCAACAGGGATTTTCTACGCCCAAGGCGTAAAAACGAATGTGCTTTTCTTTACGAAAGGTAAGCCCACAGAAAATGTATGGGTTTATGACCTCCGCACGAACATGCCGAGTTTTGGGAAGCGAACGCCATTTACAGAGAGTTATTTAGCGCCTTTTGAAACTATTTATGGTGATGATCCATATGGGAAATCTAAGCGTACAGAAGGTGAGTGGAGTAGTTGGATTAAAACAGAAAATAGCGATACTGAAGATACGATAGAAAATTCACGCTGGCGTGTTTTTACACGAGATTATATCCGAGATGAGAAAAAAGATTCATTAGATATCTCGTGGCTTCGTGATCATGATGCGATCCAATCCGAGAATCTCCCAGATCCTGAGATCCTCGCATTAGAAGCGATGAGCGAGCTTACGGATGTTTTTGGTGCACTCGATCAACTCTTAAATGATCTTGGTGCCGGCGATGAAGCAAATGCCCAAAAAACATTATTAGTTGATTTGGTGAATGAGGCGAAGTAATGGAAAAAATGGAATTGCCAAAAGGTTGGGTGGAAGCAGATATTTCTCAAGTTATTTCAAAAACAGGATTAATTGTTGATGGGGATTGGGTTGAAAGTAAGGATCAAGACGTTAATGGTTCAGTCAGACTAATCCAACTAGCAGACATTGGTGATGGTGAGTTTAGAAATAGATCTTCTCGTTTTATGAATATAGAAGCAACAGAGAGACTTAATTGTACTTTTTTGCAGGAAGGAGATGTATTAGTAGCTCGTATGCCTGACCCCTTAGGCAGAGCATGTCTCTTTCCTGAAATTAATCAACATGCAGTAACTGTTGTTGATGTCTGTTTAATTAGAGTTGATGCTTTTTCAGCTATTGATAATAAGTTATTAATGTATTTGATTAATAGCTATAATTTTAGAAATATTGTTGCTGAGAATGCTTCTGGTACAACTAGAAAAAGAATAACTAGAAAAAAATTAGAGAAAATTTCTTTTAATTTACCACCACTCGCTGAACAAAAAGAAATCGTCCGTATTATTGAATCTCACCTTCAATTAGTCGATCAGATCAAAAGCCGTTTAGATGCTCTGCCCAAAATCCTCGAACAATTCCGTCAATCAGTTTTGGCTTCGGCGGTGAGTGGGAAGTTAGTAGAGATAGAAAATAATAGTACAAGGGAATTACTAAGTAATATAACTACAAAAATTGGTTCTGGATCAACTCCTAGAGGTGGAGAAAAAAACTATAAAACAGAAGGTATTCCTTTAATTAGATCTATGAATATTCATTTTAGTGGGATCAAATATGATGGTCTAGCTTATATAGATGATATACAAGCTGAAACTCTAAAGAATGTTATTGTATATGAAGATGATGTTTTGTTAAATATTACAGGGGCTTCAATTGGTAGAGTAACTACTGCTCCTAAAGAGCTGAATAATGCGAGAGTTAATCAGCACGTATCTATAATACGAACAGATAATAAAAGATTATTGCCTAAATATTTAGAGTTTTATCTAGGCTCTCCAATAATCCAGCATTGGATTGAGTCTGAAAATTATGGAGCGACTCGTCAGGCTTTGACAAAAACTATGATAGAGAACCTAGAAATAATATTACCATCTCTTGAAGAGCAAAAAGAGATCGTAAAACGAGTTGAAAACCTCTTTGCGCTTGCTGATCAAATAGAATCCAAAATAAAAAATGCTCAAGAGCGTGTGAATTTATTAACGCAGTCGATCTTGGCGAAAGCTTTCCGAGGGGAATTTACAGCAAAGTGGCGAGAAGAGAATCCTGACCTGATTAGTGGAGAGAATAGTGCGGAAGCATTGTTGAAGCGAATAGAGATTGATAAGAAAAGAAATAAGAAGAAGTAAGCTATGCGTATTATTTCATTGTCCATAGATGGAAGATATAAAGGATTAGCTGATCAGACTTTTGACTTTTCAAAAAGTGTCCATGGATCGGTAATCGCTTTTATTGGACTTAATGGCTCTGGAAAATCTCAGTTATTAGAATTAATTGCTGAGATTTTTGCGCTGTTAGAACGTATCCAGCGTTCTGATTTTAAAGTGAAAACAAGATTGCCTGATACGATTAAAAATCTTTCTTTAAGTTATGAAATTGATGATAAAGAGATGAATATTGAACTCTATAATTTTAATAAATCAATAGGATGTAGTGTCAATAATCAAGATTATATGTTTTTTTGTAAAAATAGAGCTAAATATGATGGAACGATAAAATACGATGGAAGTTATGTGTATGGAGGTTCAGATCCTTTAGTTTTGCCTGATTATATCGTTGGTTATGCCTCAGGTTTACATGAAAATCTACAACGCCCTTTTTTGAAAAATATGATGCAATATCATGATGTCGAGAAAGTTAAGGCAAGAAGAGAGAAAGAACTTCTCAATTATTCTGAAGACTCAGAGTTTGATTTTGAGCATATAAATGAGATTAATAAAAAATATGCTAAAAATCATAAAGGTATATTTTCATTCAATCAACAGACTAAAGAGTTTACAGAAAACTCTACCCTTCTTAGCAAGATGATCTATTTAGATTATGATAATAGTGGGATCTTACTATTTTGTTTGATTTTGTTAGAGCAAAAGGAAGTTGAGAAAATATTAGCTGTATTAAATGGTCTTTACCCGATAAATGCTGATCTAAAATACGATGTAACAAAATTGCAGTTTCACTCAGATGCATTTGAAGATTTAAAACGATTGATTAAAGCAAGCGGTCATCATGTACATAATGGGAAGGAATTTCTGAAAAATGCCGATTCCTATATTCGCTACACAGAACAATCATTTTATTCAGAAGATGAATTTTTTGAGAATGAATATTTAGAAAGATTCCCAAAAGAGATGATTAATTTTATGTTTAGTAATCCTTATCAGGTACCTAAGTTAAGAGATATGAATTATAGGGATCCTAGTCGGTTATTTGAGAGGCTATTTAGAACCCAACTATTAGGATTAAGTAAGTGGCGTATTTCAAATTGGAGTTCTCTTCGAGAAGATAATTTTATTGGCACCGTGAAAAAGCCATTGAAGACGGCTTTACCTCTGAGTTTAGCATCTTGCACTTTTCAAGGAAAATATGGGGAAGTAGTTGGTTATGATGACTTATCTGATGGTGAAATTCAATTTGCAACGATATTAGCGGGTATTCGTATTTTTTCACATGATAATCGGAATGTTTTATTTCTATTAGATGAACCTGAAACCCATTTAAATCCAGCTTGGCGCACTTACTACAATGAGTATTTAGGGCGAGCGATTGTTTCATCGAAAAATACGCAGATTCTCATGACGACTCATTCACCCTTTATGATCTCCTCTTTACGAAAAGAGCAGGTCTATACGTTTGAAAAAAGAGAGAATAATATTGAGATGACTCCAAGTGAGTCAGAAACATTTGGAACATCATTTGATGTATTAATTAAACGATATTTTGGATTGAAATCGTCTATTTCTCAGACAGCTGTTACCAAAATTAAAGAGTATCTCAGAGACGATAGTGTTGATGGAAAGGAAAAAGCGATAGAGTGGATTAATAAAAATCTTGGTGATTCTGTAGAGAAGGTATATTTGTTGAGTAAATTGCGTGTCTCTAGTAAGACGGAGGAAAGATAGTGTTATTTGCAATTAATCCCAGAACACCTAAGCCAAAAGTAATGAAGTGTTTAAACGAAGTTTTTGTTTATTTTTTTAAAAAAGCAGTTAATGGGCGAAAATTTGAACGGGCTTTGGATGGTAAATTGGGGCAAGCTTGTTTAGCAAATGACGCAACAAAAGAAAAATTTCAGATTGTCTGGTCCTTATTGCAAGAACTTACGAAAAAAGATCGAAAAGCAATTTATGATTTTATTATAGAAAAACAACCTCAATTTAATTCACTCTTAAGAGATACCCGTTTAGCACCGCCATGTTTAAGCCTAGTTTGCAATAGCACCGACTTATTAGGAGCGATAAAGGCATTAGGAGAGCATCTTTATTATCGTACAACTACATTGCAAGCTATTATAAATGCTTCAGGTGAAACATTGCTTGAACATTATCAAAAGTATACGGCATTCAATACAAATATGTGTAAGGCGTGTGGTACGCAAAAACTATCTCATGAATTAGCCGATACTGCTGATGATCAGCAGTGGAGGGCAGATTATGACCATATTCTTGTCCGTTCTAAATATCCTATATATTCAGTACACCCAGATAACTTTATGCCTTTATGTAATATCTGTAATCAAAAAGCAAAATCTAGTAAAGATATTCTGATCGACGATAATTCACGAAGAACGGCTTCTTTTAATCCTTACGATAATGATGTATGTGAATCATATATAGAGATATCATTAATTGAAAGCTCAGAAAGCATTCTCCCTGTAATAAATATTAAATGCTCTTCTTCTCTACCTGAAATTCAAGATAAGTATAACAATTGGAATCAGACATATAGGGTTCCGGAAAGAGTGATAGGTGAAAAGGGTGATTATTTAACTTCAATTGAGAATGAAATATTGGAAAAGGATTTAGAAAGTTTTAAAGTAGATATTCATCAGCGAGCTCAGGAAAATAAAAAAAAGCAATATAGTCGAGAGTGGTGGTTTTGGGATGAACGTTTATTTAAGTGGATCGTAGATAATCAGCAAGAAGAAATCATTTGGGAGATGCTGCAACAACGATTAGCTTCAGCTAATGAGAATAATGGATTATATGAAGAATTTGAAATTTGATTAAAATAGGCTAATTCAAAAGAAAAAGTATCCGAATGCTTTAGAATATTAATGAGGATAACCATTAAGAAATATGGTTATTCACTAGATGGCAGCTCTGATACGGTTGATCTGATTCTCGCAAATACAGAAAAGATTTCAAATCAGTGGAGTACGGAGATGGGAAGTAATATGTCTTTAGTATTCATCTCAAAAGCTTTCACTCGAAAGCTTTTTTATTAAGAATTATTTTTAAATTTAAACATCTAGTATATACTTCACCTATAACTTCCAGTTTTAGGAATATAGCGATGATATTTACAAAGATCCATGCCAAGAATTTATATTGCTTTGAGAATACTGAATTAGATCTAACCTATCCACGAAAAATCGTGGATAGCTTGATTGATTACGAGTACTTAGATGAGCGTGCGCCAAACTTTAGATTTAAAAGACTCTGTATTATTTCAGGTGCGAATGCTTCTGGTAAAAGCTCATTTGGCAAAGTGATTTTGCATGCTGTGAATATCATTACTCATGGGCGATTGTATGCTGAAAAAGAGAGTTTTCCACTATCGGATGATACAAAAGCAGGGGAATTAACGGTTGAGTTTGTGTATCCTACAGAAAGTGAGTTGTTGTTTAGACAATTGACTCTCTATATTCATAATGGCATTTATCACTTCAAATATGCCCATTGTCCGATTGCAAAGGCTGATAGTGTTGAAGTATGCCGAGGAAAAATAGCAACGATTTTAAATCGAGGCAGTTCTTGGGGTAAAAATGTTTATCTTGAAAATAT
>DXHP01000112.1 GCA_019113305.1 Candidatus Ignatzschineria merdigallinarum
AACCTCAGAAACAAATGCTTCTGAGGTTTAGAGTTTGGTATGAGAAGATTATTGGTTAAAACCGTTATCATTCTCTTCTTCATCTTTAATCTGTGCCTTATCGAAGGCTAAGCGTGAATTTAAGCGAAGAACGGCATTATCGAAACGGCGCTGATCGGTTCTGTTGCGGATTTCTAATTTTGGAACCGCCGTTGGTGTGCCATTATCATTGATCGCAACCATGGTGAAATAACAGCTATTGGTGTGGCGAACTTCACGTGTTTTGATGTTTTTGGCTTCAACGCGAATGCCGATCTCCATTGAAGTACGACCAACATAGTTAACGTTTGCGTGGAATGTGACTAATTCTTGTACATAAATAGGTTGTTTAAAGACGACTTTATCTACCGACAATGTTACGACATAACTACCGGCATATTGGCTAGCACATGCATAGGCAACTTGATCGAGTAGTTTGAGAATGTTGCCCCCATGAATGTTCCCCGAGAAGTTTACCATATCTGGGGTCATTAAAACTGTCATACTCAACTCACGTGTTGGTGTTTTCGTATCAATCATTTTTCCTGTCTCATTCCAAGTCAATAAAAGGTATAATCGCAATCTATTATAGTGGGTTATTTTAGAATCATATAGCGAATGCCCATTCTTTTTATATATCGGAGTGATTATCTCTGCGAATCAACTCCCTCCAACATCTTTATATCACGATAGAATATTCCGGCAAGATAAATGAGTTATTTAGAAAAATTAAACAAGAGTCAATATGAAGCTGTCACTGCACCGATCGGTCCTGTTCGCGTATTAGCCGGTGCCGGCTCAGGTAAAACGCGGGTTCTGATTTCTCGTATCGCATGGCTACTAGAAACTGAACAATCTGACTCTTTTGGCATTTTAGCAGTGACGTTTACCAATAAGGCCGCATTTGAAATGCGTACGCGATTAGAAGATACACTTCGATTTTCAGTGCGTGGCATGTGGATTGGAACATTCCATTCTCTCTGTCATCGAATGCTAAGAACGCATAGTAAGGAAGCGGGATTAGTCGATAATTTTCAAATTCTAGATAGCGATGATCAAACGCGGTTATGCCGTCGAGTCATTCGGGCTCGCAATTTAGATGAGAAGCTCTATCAGCCTAAAATTTTGGCGTCTTTCATTAGTGGACATAAAGAAGAAGGAAGAAGAGCGCAGCATATTGAATCTTATAATGATGCATTTACACATAATTTGATTGAGCTCTACAAAGATTATCAAGCACTTTGTGATCAAGCGGGGTTGGTGGATTTTTCAGAGATTTTATTGCGAACATTAGAGATGCTGCGTACGAACCCGGCAATCTTAAAACATTATCAAGAACGTTTTAAATTTGTGTTGGTAGATGAATTTCAAGATACCAATAGTGTGCAATATGCATGGCTGCAACTCCTTTCTGGCAAAAACCATAATCTATTTGTGGTCGGTGATGATGACCAATCTATTTATGGGTGGCGTGGGGCAAAGATTGAGAATATCCTCCATTTTGATGAAGATTTTGAAGATGTCACAACGGTGCGATTAGAGCAGAACTATCGCTCTACCAAGGCAATTTTAGAAGCGGCGAACCACGTAATTGCCAAAAATACCGATCGATTAGATAAAAAGCTCTGGACGGAGAATGAATCGGATCAGCCTATTATTGCCTATCGTGGAACAGATGGTTATGACGAAGCGCGATTTGTTGTCGAAACCATTAAAGAAAAATTGAAAGAGGGCTATCAGAAGTCTGATATAGCGATCCTCTATCGTTCAAATGCGCAATCACGTCTATTTGAAGAGCTGTTATTGCGAGGGCAGATTCCATATCGTGTTTATGGCGGATTACGCTTCTTCGATCGTGCAGAAATTAAAGACATAATGGCTTATCTACGAATGGTCGTGAATCCTCAAGATGACGTTTCGCTAGAACGTAGTATGACAACGCCACCCAAAGGCATTGGTCAAGCGACGATTGAAACTATTCGAGAGTATGCGGCGCAAAATCGCGTATCACTGTGGGATTCAATGCATCTTTTACTAGAAAGCCAACAATTATCGACTCGTGCGCATAATGTATTGTTAGCATATTACGAGCAGATGATTGACTTGAGCCAGAAAGTGAAAACGATGAAGCTCGATGAATTCTTTGGTTATGCAATCGAAGCAAGTGGATTAAAGCCTCACTATAAAAAAGAGCCCTTAAATCGTGGGGAAGATCGAATTGATAACCTCAACGAGCTGATTACGGCGGCGGAATATTTCATGATGAGCGATCAGATTGAGCTTGCCTTTAGTGAAGAATTGGTAGATGTGAAATCCCTTTCTACTTATGAGCAACTAGATGCATTTATGGGGCAAACATCATTAGATTCAAGTGATGCACAAGCGGAGGCTGATGAAGATTCTATTCAATTAATGACGCTTCATGCTTCAAAAGGATTAGAATTCCCCATTGTCTTTTTAGTGGGAATGGAAGATGGAATGTTCCCAAGCGATGCGGCAATCACTGAAATTGGACGTATCGAGGAAGAACGCCGTTTAGCTTATGTCGGAATTACACGTGCCGAAAAGATCCTCTATATGTTAGGGGCTGAGCAGCGCATGATTTATGGTAAAACACTGCGAATGCCGCCATCAAGATTCTTGCGTGATGTGCCGGCGCATCTGATTCAAGCGATCGGTCCGGCAGTGGAGATTCGCCAAACACTTGGAGATTACGGCACAAGTGGACGAAACTATGGTGGTTATGGTTCGCAGTCTGTTGCGGCGAGAACAAAAAATACCGCAACATTAGATGATAATATTGATGGTTATAAGATTGGACAATTTGTAGAACATCCTAAATTTGGTGATGGAGTGATTCAAGGATTTGAAGGCGTGGGTGCAAGTACACGCGTGATCGTTGAATTTGCAAAATCAGGACGAAAAGTATTGGTATTAAGCTATGCCAATCTTACGATTATGTGATGATCTATGTTGAGAAAAATTTATCGTATTTATAGTATTTGCAATAGTTTTTAAAACTGATTAAGAAGTACGATCGAAGACATTTGATCGTATTTCTGTTCTTTTGAGTGAGCAATAAGGGGGATTAGTTTTAAAATAGCTTCCATTCCATGGGTACGCTTATTTTTTATATAAAATGTTTTATTGAATTATATTGTTATGTATATGATGACTATTTCTATAAATTGTTTTAATTTTCTTTAATGGTGTTGGAGTTTTCCTTGTGAAATAGAGAAAAACCGATCAAAAACCTGTTTTATGTCAAGGTGGAGATAAAAGAGCTTGATACACTATGTCTATTCCCTAGCAGCAAGCACTTTTTTTGAGAAATATAGCGGTACTCCATTCCCTCAAATTGAAAAAGCGGCTTGTCATTACAGCTGATTTTAACATTGCGTTAAAAGCAGCTTTTTTTTGTCTAAAATAATTTAAACATCATCTGTTGGTTGAAGATAATAAGTTCTGATTTTTAGCTAAGATAGTTTAAGAGATCCTTTCACAATCTCGCCCAACATCATCTAGTGATATTATTTACAATCAAGCATGATCAGGATACTCTAAAAAATAATAAATAATTCTATCAGTTATATTTGGGGAGTTAATATGTTTAAAGCGCTATATTTGCAAGAGAATCCAACATTTAATTGTACAGAGCAGAATGTTGCTCGAGAGCTACTTTTACAGGAAGAGGGGGATACATTAGTTAAAATCCATTATTCCACGTTGAACTATAAAGATGCGCTAGCGATTACAAACCAAGGGAAAATTGCACGACGTTTTCCGATGATTCCAGGAATCGATTTTTCCGGAGAGGTGCTTGAGTCTAAAGATCCTCGTTTTAAAGCAGGTGATCTGGTATTTATGAATGGTTTAGGATTAAGTGAGAATCACTTTGGTGGTTTATCAGAACTTGCGTATGTGCCCGCCAAAAATTTACTTAAAATCCCCGCAGCTTATAGTCCATTTGATGTGATGGCATTTGGGACAGCAGGTTATACCGCTGCACTTTGTGTTAACCGTTTATTACAGCATGGAATTACTCCTGACAATGGAGGGATTCTAGTTTCCGGTGCTTCTGGCGGTGTTGGAATGGTGGCAATCATGCTCTTATCAAAATTAGGTTTTGAAGTTGTGGCTTTGAGCTCGAAATCATCAGAGGAATCTTTTTTCAAAAAACTAGGGGCTACAAGCGTAGAAGATGCGGCATCATTTTATGAAATAGGGAGTTTATTGCAAAAATCACGCTTCCAAGCGGCGGTTGATGTTTTAGGATCTATTCCGCTCGTGAATATCTGTGCACAATTAAAATATAGCGGTATTGTTGCGGCTTGTGGTTTAGCACGAGGAATGGATTTTCCAGGAAACATGGCGCCATTTATTCTAAGAGATATTACGCTTGCCGGCGTGGATAGCGTGATGGCACCTAATGAGAAGCGTTTAGCGGCATGGAAACTGTTGAGCGATCATATTTCTAGTGAAGAAATTACGGATAGCGTTCAAGAGATCGCTTTTAACGAAGTAATAGCGGTTTCAGAAAAGATGATCGCCGGTAAAATTCGTGGGCGCTTTGTCGTAAAAGTGATAGCGTAGACAGCGTTAATAGAAGCGTGTTATGTTGGCGTACTCAGCATATGATAAAAGTGTATGGATAAAAGCATAGGGGAAAAATCAACTATGCTTTTTTATCTCTAGGTAATTGATGAAAACTACGATTGAAATAGACAAGGGCATCGCCCGTATCAGCCATTTCCATACTATCTAACTCTAAGATAAAAAGGGTATGCGTTCCTACTTCATGTGTTGCAACGATAGAGCCTTCTAAGTTGGCAATCGCGCCTTGTAGAATGGGCAGCTTTCCTTTCCCTTCGATAAAGTTAAATGCCGCAAAGCGCTCTTCCATTGTTACTTGATGCATTCCACCAAAGTACTCTGCAGCGAGTTGTTGATCAGCATTGAGAATATTCACGGCCATTCGAGAGTTTGCTTTAAATGTTTCGTTAGTTGCGCTATTACGATTAATAGAAACCATCATGGTTGGTGGTGTATCGGTGATAGAAACAACGGCTGTTGCTGTTAAACCACACTTTCCGGCGACGCCATTTGTGGTAATCACATTGACACCTGCTCCTAAAGTTGCCATCGCATCTCTGAATATTTTCTTGATATCTTGATGTACGTCATCCATTAGTACTCTCCTTACTTGACTATCTGATTCTAGCTGTTTAAGAGCATTTTGCAAAAAATAAACTTCTCTATTGTGGTTCTGAAATAAACTTCCTCAGCAACTCTTTATAAAATGAAAGAAATGATTGAATAAATGTAGATCAATATGGTCTGTATTGATGAATTTTAAAGAAACTATTATTGAATAGTTTTAAGGTCAAAAAGAGGGTAGGAGGAAAAAACTCTTCCTGAGAATATAGCGATTTCAGTATAAGACGTAGATCATGAGTTATCGGCAATTTAATTAGCACAAGGAACAAGCACTTTCCTTAATCTCGCTTAACTTTAAAATATTACAATATGCTTTTGGGTTGCCTTATTGTTTAGTCTTATTAAAAACGCATTAAAATAGTTAATCTATTAGTTTCCTATATTGTTTTTATTTGTTTTATTGGTATATGTAAATATATCAATATGGTATTGTGTAGTTGTAGGTATATAAAAATAACGGTAAAGATCAGTATCAGTAATGAGCATGTAAATATGCCTGTACAGATACATTTTGTGACCTAATGAATATCTCAGGTATGAATGAGGTAGATCTTGATTATTTTTGAAGGATACATGTAAGTATCTAATTTTTTACGCTTTAAACCTTTAATTCGGGAGATTAATATGAAAGCAGCAGTTTGGCATGGTCGTGAAGATATTCGTGTGGTGGAACGTGAGTTAAAGCCGTTAAAAGATCATGAAATCACTATTCGAGTTGCTTGGGCAGGAATCTGTGGCAGTGATCTGCATGAATATGCGGAAGGGCCTGTTTTTATTCCGACTGAAAAAGAAGATCTATTAGCCGGCGGTGTTGCGCCATTAATTATGGGGCATGAGTTTTCCGGTATTGTAGAAGCTGTAGGAAGCGAAGTTACAGACTATAAAGTTGGTGATCGCGTCTCTGTTAATCCCACATTAACGCATGGCAATCGTAGCGAATATGATGATATCTATGATGGCTTTAGTTTTATTGGTCTTCATTGTGATGGTGGATTTGCAGACTTTGTGAATGTGCCAGAATCAGCGGTATATGCTCTGCCTGAAGGTTTATCGCTTGAAACAGCTGCACTGATCGAACCGACTGCCGTTGCGGTGCAAGCAGTAAAAGAGAGTGGAATGCGTTTTGGAGATACGGTTGCAGTGTTTGGTGCAGGTCCGATAGGATTGGTCACGATTGCAGCAGCAAAAGCAGCTGGTGCGACGAAAGTTATCGCTTTAGATCTTTCAGAATCTCGTTTAGAAATGGCGAAGGCTATCGGAGCAACGCATGTAATCAATTCTGGAAAAGAAGATCCTGTTGCTGCGATCCGTAAAATTGTGCCAAGAGGAACCGATGTGACGTTTGAGGTTGCCGGTGTTCAGCAAACCGTTGAGCAATCTATTAATGCAACGAAGGCTCGCGGAATGGTTGTGATTGTTTCCATCTTTGCAAATCCTATTACCTGGCATCCGATGCAACTGATTAATACGGGTGTTAAACTCACATCATCTATCGCTTATTCTCCATCAAGTTTTAGAGAAACGATAGCGCTAATGGGCTCTGGTCAGTTAGATGTCACATCGATTATTACGAAAAAAATTACGTTAGATGAGATCGTGACAGAAGGATTTGAAACGTTAGTTAATGATAAATCACAAGCAAAAATCTTAGTCACTTTAAGTGGTGAGATGTAGTTCATAAGTTTTGAGGTCATTTTGATTGATCGAAACTATTCATATCCATAAAAAGAGGAAACCATCAAGGCTTCCTCTTTTTGGCTTATTCGCAATAAAATAAGTGTCTGTAATAGTTTTACAGGATCATAAAAATGATTATTTATCGGGATATTGATCACGATAACGATCGACCCACATTGCGGTTCCACCGCAAACAGCTGCCGGCATAATGAAAAGATTGATCAGTGGAATGACGGTAATAAGCGTGACTAAAGCCCCAAATGGCATATTATTAAGACGATCTTTCTTTAAAGTTTCTTTCATCTGTGTAAAAGAAATTTTATGGTTATCAAAGGCATAATCACAATATTGAATCACCATCATCCAAGAACCAAACAGAAACCAGAGTAATGGTGAGATGATATTAATGACGGGAATAAACGAGATGATCAATAATACGATGGCTCTAGGTAGATAATATCCAAGGCGTACTAATTCTCGATTAATCATTCGAGGAACATCTTTGACGAAATCGCTCCAGGGTAACTCTTTTGCTGGTATACCACTTAATTCTTCTTCAACCTTTTCTGCAAGAAAACCATTGAATGGAGCCGCAATAATATTAGCAAGGGTACTGAAAAAGTAGCCAAAGATAAGAAGAATGGATGAAAGAATTAAAGGCCAAAGAAGATAACTTAACCAATGTAACCATGTTGGGAGAAATCCTAAAAGATAATTGACCCAACTATCTACTTGAAAAAAGAGCCATGTAAAAGCACTTCCTAATACTAAAATATTGACTAAAATCGGCATAAAAACGAAACGTTTCAAGCCAGGGCGCATCATAATACTAAAGCCTTCAAAAAAATATTGTAAACCATTTTTAGGTGTACGATGTGTTGCGTTATTCATGTTGTGAGAATCTCAATTATCTATTAATAGTGAAATTATTTTTAAATACCTGGGCTATCGCTTGATTTTATAGCTGATGCTTGGCTGGAGGAGAATACTTGTAGGTTTTTTTAATTGCTTATCAGCAATTATTGTCAAGATGACTTAAATCGGCATGGTTATAACAGCCGAGATAATGGCATATATATCTTAAGAATATTCGATATTAAGCGTTGAAATCCCAAATTTCAAAAGTGTAATCATAACGATTTTTTTCATCTTTTTGATGCTTTTCTTCAAAAGTAAGTGTTGCATTACTAAAGTCAAAAGCGGGCATTTTCGTATCTCCTTCAACCTCTGCATGAACGTGGGTCAGATATAATCGGTCCATTAATGGCAATGATTCTTTATAGATCTGAGCGCCGCCCATAATCATAATCTCTGGCTGGTCACCTTTTTCATTAATATAATTGATCGCTTCTAATAAACTATTAAAAACTGTGCAGCCTGGGATATCGTGGCGATTTAAAGATTTAGAAATCACGATATTTTCTCGTCCAGGAAGCGGCTTGCCGATGGAATCATAAGTTTTTCTTCCCATGATAATGGGTTTACCAAGTGTACTATTTTTAAAAAACTTAAGATCATTTGGAAGATGCCAAGGAAGCGCATTATTATGGCCAATGGTACCGTTATCTGCCATTGCAAGAATGAGAGAGATCGTTGCTTTTTGTATCATGATATCAATTATCCTATCGTTTAAATCGATCAAAGAGATGAAGATCAAAGCATCATACTAGATTCTAAAGATGATTTATACGATGCTTTTACCGATATCTTCAGCAACTTTCTTAAAATATTGTGAGGAAAATCTGTCCTTAATAGAAGTTCCCCTTAATAAATAAAGGGACGGTGCTATAATACGGTCTTACTTATTTTAGGTCTCTAAAGAATATGATCAATCAAAAAGATAATAGTAAAACCCCACAGAAAAAGAGTAATGCGATTTATGTATTACCCAACTTGATTACAACGGCATCAATGCTCTGTGGTTTTTCTGCCATTTTAACGGCATTAGATGCCTATTATGGCTCACATTCTGGTGATACAACTCAGACGTTTACACAAGCGGCGATCTTAGTTTTCGTGGCAATGATTTTTGATGGATTAGATGGTCGTGTTGCACGAATGACCGGTAGCTCAAGTGCATTTGGAGAGCAGTATGACTCTCTCTCAGATTTAATCTCTTTCGGGATTGCACCGGCACTAATTATTTATCTTTGGGCATTAAAAGAGAGCCATTTCAATATTATTGGTGGGCTTTCTTGGTTTGTCGCGTATCTCTATTTAGCATGTGCGGCATTAAGATTAGCACGATTTAATGTGCAAATAGGCAGTGTAGATAAGCGCTTCTTTGTCGGAATGCCAAGTCCAACAGCGGCGGCAATTGTGGTGGGATTTGTCTGGTTTGGTGAAAACATTGAACTTTCAAGCCCGTGGAAAGATTATGCGGCATTACTATTAACGCTT
>DXHP01000113.1 GCA_019113305.1 Candidatus Ignatzschineria merdigallinarum
AATTCAGGAATTTGGTCCTGAATTTAAAGATCTCAAACAAGATAAACACGATCGTGTGATCAAAACCAAAGCAGGATTGATTCGTGGTCGAACGCCGGCACAAAAAGCATATCTCTACAATATGGGGAAAAATGATATCAACTTTGGTATCGGACCTGCCGGCACCGGAAAAACATTACTCGCCGTCGCTTCTGCGGTTGAAGCACTCCAAAAAGATGAAGTTCGCCGAATTATTCTCGTGCGCCCTGCTGTTGAAGCAGGAGAAAAGCTCGGATTCTTGCCAGGAGATCTTACCGAAAAAATCGACCCTTATCTGCGTCCGCTCTATGATGCGCTCTATGAGATGCTCGGTTTTGAAACAGTCAATAAACTGATTGAGCGCCATACTATTGAGATTGCGCCGCTTGCATTTATGCGCGGTAGAACATTGAGCGATGCCTATATTATTCTCGATGAAGCGCAAAACACGACGATTGAACAGATGAAAATGTTTTTAACGCGAATCGGCTTTGGCTCAACTGCTGTAATTACCGGTGATGCATCCCAAGTGGATCTTCCACGTAATATCAAATCTGGTTTAAAACATGCGCTCGACATTTTAGAAGATATTCATGGTATCTCAATTAGCCATTTCTCATCTGTGGATGTTGTGCGTCATCCGATGGTTGCCAAAATCATTGATGCTTATGATAAAGCTGATGAAGTGGAGCGAACCCACAAAGAGCGCCGAGAAAAAGCTCGTGAGAAAGAGCGCTTAGCAGCACAAAAATCGGCTGAAAATTCCGTAGATAAACCGGCATAATCACCGTAAAAAACCGTTTTATTTAAACGTAAACGTATTATTTTCAGCTAAAAGAAAGATCACTATTATGAGAGATTCACAATTACTAATTCTCGACTGCCAACGCGAAGTCGAGACCAATGTTCCCTCCGATGAAGTATTACAACAGTGGGTTAATTGCGCCTTAGAAACTGCCGGATTTTTAAAAGCCGCAGAAATGACGCTTCGCTTTACCACAAATGAAGAAGTCCAAGCGCTCAACCGCGATTTTCGCAATAAAGATAAACCCACAAATGTGCTCTCGTTTCCTTTTGAAGTGCCGGAGTTTTTGCAAGATGAGGAGCCAACGCTCGGCGATATCATTATTGCAATGCCAGTCATTGAAACCGAAGCAAAAGAACAGCAAAAAACTATTATCGATCATCTCGCGCATATGACCGTTCATGGAACCCTTCATCTTTTGGGCTTTGATCATATTGAAGATGAGGAAGCAGAAGAGATGGAAGCTTTAGAGATTCAAATTTTAGCAAAACTCGGCATCGCCAATCCCTACGAAATCTAATTCCTAGACACAAAAAGCCCTTCAGATTATTTTCATGGAAAAGACATCTGAAGGGCTTTTTTAATACCTTTCTTCTTTGTCTCTTCTCACCTCAAGCAATACGATCCCTATTTCGATTAAAGAATCCTGACAACCAATAGCTGATTAATAATGGTCTGTCATTTCAGCCTAAAAATAACCCATGACAACTACTGACATGAAACTATAAAGTCCTGCAAGAATTTCTAATTAAGACGGTCAATTCGATCCTTTAAAATCTATTCTTTCCAATGCACTATTTATGATAAATAGAACACTCATTAAAATTCCTTAAAATCAAAAGTAATCATTTGTTAACTTTTTATTTGACAAAATATTGCTGAGTAAATATGATTAACCCACAAGGTTAACTAACGTTTACTCACAAAAAGGGATTCACGATGAAAAAGAAAATGATCTACCTCCTATTAATCATCATTGGTTTGGGCTGTTTATCTTTAGCCATCGGTTTTCATGAATTTCAAAAAGATAAATCCATAGGTATTCACAAGAATTTAACTGCCCAAGCACAAATTGCGCCGCAAACGATGTCCCAATTTTTACGAGGGAATTTCTAATGCAAACACAATATCGCCCTAAAAATCATTACCGAAATCTATTGTTTTACAGCACCTCGCTATTAGCCATTTGCTCTTTCTACTGGGTATTTCCGCTCTATCCGCAACCAGAAAACTACCATGATTTTTCTGGCGATCAAATGCTATTGGGAATTCCCAATTTTATGAATGTCACATCCAATATTTTTTACATCATTGCCGGCATCTGGGGATTATATAAAGTAAAAAATTCATATTTCATGCTACCAACGATCCGCTGGCAACTCTTCTTTATCACGATTATTGGTGTCGGAATCGGCTCTAGTTATTATCATTTTTCTCCGGCAACAAATACCCTGTTTTGGGATCGTTTACCCATGAGCTTAGGGTTTGCATTTTTAAGTGCAAACTTTCTCGCCGAACGATATACGGCTTTTAAAACTCGTACGACATTACTTCTCATCATTGGATTTAGTCTTTATAGCGTCATTCACTGGCATTTGGGTGAAATGATTGATCTCGGAGATCTTCGTCTTTATGGGATCACGCAGTTTGCCACAATCGCGCTCATCGGTTTCATTCTAATTTTTCACCCTCAGCATCCGCGATTAGATCATCCCTATTGGATTCTATTCTTAGGTTATGGCATTGCCAAAATTTGTGAAATGTTAGACCCTACAATTTTCGCTTTAAGCCACGGCTTATTGGGCGGACATGTCATCAAACACATAATCTCCGGCATTGCTTTAATCTGCTTTATGCCGCCTTTACGAGCGCACTTCAACTTCCCATCATCTCTCTTAACAAGATCTCTCAAAACTTCAAAAAACAATATTAACCTATAGAATTCCTCCTTTCCATCGTAAAGGAAACTTGTATCAGCTATTACTCTAGAATTTACGGTATACTAAGTGATCTTATAATCTTTCACTCAACCGCCTAAAAGAGTCTTATTGATATGACAAAATCTGCAAAAACACCGAGTAAAACAGCGATATTTATCATCTCTTGGATCGGGTTATTTATCTTTAACTTCCTTTTTGCAAGAACGACCTCAACGGTTCCCGTACCGGTCATTGCCCTATTTATGCTATTTACCGCCGGCGCGCTCTATAAAGAACGTATTCAATTAAGATCTTTCTCTATCATCAGCTTTATCATTGCCGTACTCTTCATTGCAATCGCATATTTCGGCACTATTTGGTTACGTTACGAAGTCTATAATCTTTTCGATATTCGCGGTCCAAAATTCTTCCAAATCACGTTCTATCTTTTAATGTTCCTCAATGCTGCGGCATTTACAACAGTTGCTATGGGATTATTTAAAGCAATTTCTACTACAAAAAATATGATCATCACGTGGTTATTAACCGCTATTATCTACTTCACCATTAGCTATCTCCTTCGTGATTTCCTCACCGTATTAGCGCAAATCACCGAACAGATGTTGCCAGGATAAGATCATCAATAAGCGCACAATCGATTATCAATAATATTATTGATTGTCTGATTAAACATTTTTTTACAAGATCATGCACCGCTATTTTTAAACCGAAATAACCATAAAATCTTGCATAATTGTTCTAATGAGCATAAAAAAACGCTGAATCCTCAGCGTTTTTTTTAATCTATTTAAATAGATTTAGATCTGTTTAAATCACGTATTTAACAATGATTACTTCGGTTTCCTTGCTAACATCACTGCACGAACCGGCGCGGGATGGCCTTCGATTGTCTTACTCTCATCATTAGGATCTAAAAAGTCCGGCAATGAAAGATAATCCATCCACTCTGTTGTACGCTGCTCTTCCAATGAAGTTTTAGAAAGATCGACACAACGAACATCGACAAAACCAACACGCTCAAGCCATAATTTCAAAGCGTCAACCGATGGCAAATACCAAACGTTTCGCATCTGCGCATAACGATCTTCCGGCATTAATACCATATCTTTATCCCCATCGATAACAATCGTTTCTAATACTAATTCGCCACCTGGTTTTAACGTCCCTTTTAGTTGATAGAGATGGTCAATCGGCGAGCGGCGATGATAAAAAACGCCCATTGAGAATGTCATATCAAAACATTCTAACTCTTCCGGCATCTCTTCTAAAGTCATCGGTAACTGCCAAATGGGTGCTTCCGGCAAATATTTACGAACAGAGAGATATTGATAGAGGAATAGCCAATTAGGATCAACGCCAATCACACTTTTTGCGCCTTTTCCTAACATGCGATATCCGTAATAACTATTGCCGCAACCCACATCAAGAATGTTTTTATTCGTCAGATCGAGATGTTGGCTCACACGATCCCATTTAAAGTCAGAGCGCCATTCGGTATCGACAAAAGTTTCCCCAAATTGAAATGGTCCTTTGCGCCACGGCATTAAACCTTTTAATGCATCATGTAGCATAGCTTCATCCGTTTGCCCTTGTAGTAACACACCACGATCAAGATCCACATTGAGATTATCAAATGCCGGAAGATCCAATAGCGCATGCTCCCAACGCTGACTATCACCATGTTTTTTACGTAGCGTTTCCGCTAATAATACCGGAACATGATCTGTAAAACGAGCAATGCTCTGCCCTTTAAAGTGCGCCACAAGCGCATCTAGATGAATCATCTTTTTCATATCAATATTTTTTTGAGGTTTTCTTCTAAAAACAATTTTTTATTAAAAATTAAATCTATAGGGTTATCGTGAAATTGCTGTTACATTGCCCGAGAAAAAATACTTTAAAGGACAAGAGTACCGCTGGGAAGAATATCAACAATGACAACTCTGACTCTTAAATCGTAATAATTATCGCTATATTATGAATAGCAACAATCTTAATATTTCATCACCTTAAAATAGCTAAAAACACTATTTAATCGCTAAAATAGAGGAGAAATTAAGACATTGAAACCAGAGATAAACTTCCTTAAAACCCGCTTCCAATAAACGCGCTTTATGCTCTTCAAAAGTATCAATCTTCATCACATCCTCTAAAGATTCTCGCTTTTGAGCGATCTCTAATTCGGAGTATCCTTGCGAGCGCTTAAATTGCATATGTAAATTATTTAAAATCTCATGCTCACGCGCATCTTCAAAACGCAATTTCTCCGACATAAAAAGTGCACCATTCGGCAATAAACTCTCCGCAATCTTTGTTAAAAGATCTAACCGCTTCTCTCTTGGAATAAATTGTAAGGTAAAATTCATCGCAAATAATGAAGCCGGTTGATACGGAAATGTCGTAATATCTGCTTCAACCACTTCAATGGGCAGTAACGATTCAATCATCATCTCTTGCGCTTTAAGGTATTCGCGAGACTTTTCCACCATTGCTGCAGAGTTATCAATCGCCACAATAGAGGTATTAGGCGTTTTAACCGCACTCCGAAGCACCATTGATACTGCGCCAAGTGAGCTGCCGAGATCATAAATCATGCTATCTTCTTGTGCGAAAAGTGGCGCAAGGTTACCAATATTTTCAACGATTGTGGTATATCCCGATGCTGATCGACGGATCATATCAGGGAATACTTTTACCACTTCTTCATTAAAAGTGAATTTACCACATTGCCGTTTCTGCGCATAAATCGAATCTGGCTCTGATTGCTCAAAGAGATACTGAATGGAACGATCGTTCACAAAATTACTCCTGATAAAATTAAAAACGTCTCTAAAAGAGACGCTTTTATATCATCTATAAATTTCTACCAAAAAGCCCAACCTTAACGATTGAGCTCTAATTGACGAACCGTCATTCGTCGTCTAATTTCATCATCATCTAGCAGCTGACGCGATTGTTTCGCTTGTAAAAATGCAAACTGCATCGCGACTTTATCATCCGTTTCTGCCGCAATCTCCGCTTGGCGCATCTGCACAATTTTACGAATAATGGTCGAAGGATCTTGCTCTGTTTTCACTTTGCTCGCAAAACCTTTCGGCGCCTCTGTCATCACATCATCTTCAAACGCTGCATGATCTTCGATAAATTCTGCTTCAGCTTTTAAAAACGCTTCATCAAAGGCTAAATCAAACGATTCTTCCGCATCCATTTCCCCTCTTTCAGAAGGTTTCATGGCTCTGACTTTATCCGCTAAACCTTTCTCCGGCGCTTCATAAACTTCCAGATAAGCATCGAGCTTTTTCGCTTCATCTTCCACTTGCGATTTTGTCTCTAATGCCGATGCTTCAAACTCATTCATTGATTTCTCAACATCTGTTTTCGCACTATTTAATTCGCTACGAAGTTTTTGCAGCTCCGAACTATGTTTAAGTTCTTCGATAGATTTTTTAATCTCATCAAGCTCCAACTCATTCGTTAGCTCATTTTTAATGCTTCTCGTAAAATGCTGAATTTTACCGACAAACTTTCCAACGGTTCGGATCATTTCCGGTAATTTTTGCGGCCCAATGACAACGAGCGCAATCACAATAATGATCAGAAACTCGGTGCTACTAATTCCAAACATGAAGCACCTTTCCTACACTAATTGTTGATGACGCTGATGATTTGATGAGAAATGAAGATTCGTATTATTCCACACGACTATTTTTTTGCTCATCAACAACTGTTTCATCTTTTGCAGCACTTTTATTCTCAAGATTTTGTGGTGCGGCTTCGCCTTTTGCTTCTTTCTCACCATCTTTTACAGCATCTTTAAAACCTTTTACGGCTGAACCGAGATCTTTACCGGCATTTTTTAATTTTGCTGTTCCAAATACTAATAAAACAACCACTAAAAGAATCGCCCAATGCCAAATGCTAAATGAACCCATAATTATTTCCTTAAGCGTGAATGTGTATATAAATTAATTCCCCTAATGATACTCTAAAATCACGAATTTATGTAGCCTATTTTTCTTGTTTTACCATCATAATTGCTCAAATAAAACAGCTTTATCGGGTACTTTTCCGAATCTTGAGTATTTTATGTCAATAGTTATAACAATCCTTTATTACAACTTCATCACAAGTGAGATATTTCTCCTGAAGCTTCGACATTCGGACATTCGCAGATTATTCATAGAATCTTCCACCCCCTTTCCCGCCTTTTTAGCTATAATATGATCCAATTATTTATGATGCCGTTATCGGCAATCACAACCACTTAAATATTGCTAAGGAATAGAGATGTCAAAACCTAAACCGATTGTTCTATGTATCCTCGATGGTTGGGGATTTCGCAACGAAACTGAAAACAATGCGATTGCAACTGCTAACACCCCAAATTGGGATCATCTGCGTGATGTCGGCGCGGTCACTTTCATTAAAACATCAGGTGAAGCTGTCGGTCTTCCTGATGGTCAAATGGGGAACTCTGAAGTAGGTCATATGAATATCGGCGCAGGCCGTGTTGTAAATCAAGACTTTACGCGCATCACAAAAGATGTTCGTAACGGCGACTTTAACAACAATCGTATCTTCAATAATACGATCGAAAATCTTATCGAATCTAATAAAGCATTACATGTATTTGGACTTCTCTCTCCAGGCGGCGTACATTCAGATGAGAAACATATTTTTGCATTAATTGAACTTGCGGCAAGTAAAGGTTTGGAAAAAATCTATCTTCATGCGTTTTTAGATGGTCGTGATATGCCGCCACAATCTGCAAAACCATCACTTGAAAAAACCGATGAACTCTTCAAAAAACTTGGCAAAGGCCGTTTAGCAACCATGATCGGACGTTACTATGCGATGGATCGTGATAATCGCTGGGAACGTGTTGAGCAAGCTTACGACTTGATCAGCCAAGGCTTAGGCGAATATCAAGCAGATAGTGGCATTGCTGGATTAGAAGCCGCTTATGCACGAGGCGAAAACGATGAATTCGTCAAAGCTACCGTTATCGGTGAACCCGTCAAAATGGAAGATGGTGATGCCGTTATTTTTATGAACTTCCGTGCAGATCGTGCTCGTGAAATCAGCTATCCATTTATCAATATTGATTTTGAAGGTTTTAAACCAAAATATCGCCCAGAGTTATCGCATTTTGTTTCACTCACACAATATAAAGCCGATCTCCCAACCGAAATCGCCTATCCGCCTTTAGTGCTTAACAATGGTCTTGGCGAAGTATTAGCAAAAGAAGGTTTAACGCAGCTACGTATTGCCGAAACAGAAAAATATCCACACGTCACCTTCTTCTTTAACGGCGGCGAAGAGCAAGTGTTTGAAGGTGAAGAACGTATCTTAGTCAACTCACCGAAAGTTGCGACTTATGATCTTCAACCGGAAATGAGTGCGCCAGAAGTAACGGAAAATCTCGTTAAAGCGATTGAATCAGAGAAGTTTGACGTCATTATCTGTAACTATGCAAACCCAGATATGGTTGGGCATACCGGCGTATTTGAAGCAATCGTTAAAGCGATCGAAGCAGTAGATACGGGTCTTGGTAAAGTCTTTGAAGCAGTGAAAAAAGTAGGTGGCGAGATGCTCGTAACTGCCGATCATGGTAATGCGGAAATGACTTGGGATAATAAAACCAACCAACCACATACAGCGCATACGAATACGCCAGTTCCATTAATCTATGTTGGAAAACGTGCAACTCTTGAGCCCGATGGCGCACTTTGCGATTTAGCACCATCAATTCTCTTCTTATTAGGTGTAAATCAACCTGAAGAGATGACCGGCAAAAACTTGATTCACTTCCAATAAATCGATGAAGTAATGAATCTTAACAATTTAAAATCAGCTAAGTTTTCTTAGCTGATTTTTTTTGTAGATTCTCTATTATCAATAGCTTTTTATAGTCGTTTGATCTAAAAAGAGCTATAACAACTGCGAGTATGAGACTGATAAAATCCTGAAAAAACTATCTCTAGCGATACTCCACTTTAAAAAATTTTAATCAAACAACAAATCCGATCATTCAAAACCTAAATAACGATATCAATCTCTTGCTAACAATCTCTATCCCATTTTTAAGATCATTCCTCACATAATTCCGATTGATCTACAGTGATCAATTAGCGTATTTTAAAATAATGATTCAATTTTTGACTCCTTCATCCCAAGGTGATTATGAAAAAACTGATATTCCCGTTACTCTCGGCATGCTTACTGAGCGCTCTTTCTGCCTCTCCTGTCACGGCAAGCAAGATTATTGAGGAATCAAAAACTCAAGATCTGGAGCTTATTTCAGCTCCAGAAACCCAAAAGCTTCCCATTAATGAGTTACGTCTATTCACAGAAATCTTAGAGCAACTGAAAAACAATTATGTCGATCCTATCAGCGATGAAATACTGATCCACAATGCGATTGATGGCATGTTAACGTTAGATCCTCATTCAAAATATTACTCTCAAGATGAATACCAAAAGATTCAAAATGAAACATCCGGTTCTTTTGCCGGTATTGGTATTGAAACGCTCTACTTTGAAGATCACGAAACACTGATGATCAATCAGGTTTTTCCCAATAGTCCGGCATTTGAAGCAGGCTTAAAAATAGGCGATCAGATTCAAAAAATTGATGGAACAACCATTGCAGAGATTAAAACATCTGAAAAAGCATCTGCCTTGCAAGGAAAAATCGGCTCCGAAGTAACGTTAACAATATTAAGAGATGACGAAAACTTCGATCTCTCCCTAACTCGCGGCAATATTAAAACGCCAAGCTTATCGACAGCGAAATTGTATAACAATGAATTTGCCTACTTCAAAATCGATCGTTTCCAACAACAAAGCGATAAAGAGATTGTCGATGCTCTTATGACGCTGGAGGTTGAAGCAAAAACGAAGAACGCTGAAATTCACGGCGTTATTCTTGATCTGCGTGATAATCGTGGAGGCTTATTAACAGCATCCATTGCCGTTGCGGATCTCTTCTTAGATGAAGGTTTAATCACTTATACCGATGGACAAGCTGCCCGTTTTAAAGCTCGATATGAGGCCAAAAAAGGCGATATTATTCCCAATATTCCCCTCATTATTTTAATCAATTCACAATCCGCTTCGGGGTCAGAAATTGTTGCCGGCGCCTTGCAAGATCATCAGCGCGCTTTGATTGTAGGCGAAAATAGTTACGGCAAAGGCTCTATTCAAATGGTGCAACCACTCAAAAATGGGGATGCAATTCGTTATACTTCCGCTCGCTACTACACGCCAAACGGACATTCTATTCAAAACTATGGTATTACGCCGGATGTAATTTTACCGAATATCAATGCCAAAATTACTCATAACAAAAGCACTCGTGGAATCGATAACAAAGGTCATTTGGTCAATGCAGATGATCCTCGTAACAATAATCGAATGCCGGCAAATTTTGCTTATCTTATTGAAAAAGGCGATTTCCCGCTGTATGAAGCATTAAATATTTTAAGAGCGATGAGCAATAGTCATTCTGAACCAACTTCAAAATCTTCTAACCATATCTCTTCAGAGTAAACCTACAATGAGCTGCTCATCATCAATCCCAAATTGACAATAACCGTGCTATGTAGTGCTTCAGAAAAGGCGTTTTATAAAATAATCCTTTTCTTAAGGGACTTGATTTTTCCCCATTTGCCCCAATATTATGCTATAGCAAAATAAATTGAATAACTGGGAGCCGATGGCTCCTTTATGAAGGTATTATGGAAGATATTACAATCCAAGGTGCACGTACACATAATCTCAAAGATATCAGTCTCTCACTGCCTCGCAATAAGCTTGTGGTGATCACTGGTCTTTCAGGTTCTGGCAAATCATCACTCGCTTTTGATACGCTTTACGCCGAAGGTCAGCGCCGATATGTGGAATCGCTCTCCTCTTACGCGAGACAATTCCTCTCAGTAATGGGGAAACCTGATGTTGACCATATTTCTGGATTATCGCCGGCGATCTCGATCGAACAAAAATCGACATCGCACAATCCGCGATCGACTGTTGGAACGGTCACAGAAATTTACGATTATCTACGCCTTCTCTTCGCCCGAATTGGTACGCCGCACTGCCCGACGCATCATCTTCCGCTCAATGCCCAGACAATTCCGCAAATGGTCGATATGACCATGGGATTATCTGATGAACTTCGTTTAATGCTAGTCTCTCCGATTGTTCGTAATCGTAAAGGTGAACATATCAAGCTCTTTGAAGAACTTAAAGCGAAGGGATTCCTACGTGTTCGAATTGATGGCACAACGTATGAAATTGATGATCTTCCTGAGATTAACCCCAAACAACATCATGATATTGATGTGGTCGTCGATCGCTTTAAAGTTCGGGAAGATATTCGTATTCGTCTCTCAGAATCACTCGAAACAGCGCTCGATCTCTCTAATGGTTTAGCGTCGATTGTCGATATGAAAACGGAAGAATCGCTTCTTCAATTCTCCGCAAATTACGCTTGCCCTGAATGTGGTTTTACGATTGCCGAACTTGAGCCGCGCCTCTTCTCCTTTAATAATCCAGAAGGCGCTTGCCCAAGC
>DXHP01000114.1 GCA_019113305.1 Candidatus Ignatzschineria merdigallinarum
AGATGGGTGACGAACACGTTTCCATGCCATATCTGTGATATGGAGAAGACCGTCGATACCGCCAAGGTCAATAAACGCACCGTAGTCTGTAAGGTTCTTAACGATCCCTTTAACCACATCGCCTTCCTCAAGTGTTTTGAGGAGTTCTTCACGCTCTGCAGAATACTCTTCTTCAAGTACCGCGCGACGTGAAACAACAATGTTGTTGCGCTTCTGATCAAGTTTGATCACTTTAAGCTCAAGCTCTTTACCTTCGAGGTAAGCGATATCACGAACAGGACGAACATCAACTAATGAACCTGGTAAGAACGCGCGCTCTGTACCGATATCAACAGTGAATCCACCTTTAACGCGACCTGAGATAATACCTTTGATGATTTCATCATTTTCAAGTTTCTTCTCAAGGAACGCCCAAACTTCTGCACGTTTCGCTTTTTCACGTGAAAGACGTGTTTCACCGAAACCATCTTCAAGTGATTCAAGTACAACGTCAACTTTATCGCCAACTTGAACTTCTAACTCACCATTTAAATCTTGGAATTGGTCAGCTGGGATACGGCCTTCACTTTTAAGACCCGCATCAACAATTACAAAACCGTTTTCGATTTTAACAACTGTTGCTTTGATAATTCCACCGATTTCACGCGCTTGTTCTTCGGCAATTGATTGCTCAAATAATTCTGCAAAACTTAATGACATATAATTAAAAATGCATAGACATCTTTGGATTAATGATTAAAGCCTATCGCAATTAAAACATTGGATATTTGACTTCAATCTCCCGCCTACGACTTGTTTAAAGTAAATAAAAATTCACAAAGATTATTTCTCTACGCTTCCAACTAAATGGGTCGTATCAAAATAAATCCTTGTGAGACCTACAAATTCTTTCTATTTTATCAGAACTTCTGTGCTGTTATCTAAATTTATTAAATATCTATTTAGGAAAGCTCAGGAAAAGTATTCAGCACCGCTTCCCATGCTTTTTCTAACACATCATTTACGCTGAGCGCTGATGTATCAATGATTAAGGCATCATCTGCCGGCACTAAAGGTGATGCCGTTCGAGAACGATCTCTCTCATCTCGTGCTTCCACCTCAGATAAAATTTGCTCTATATTAACGCAAATACCACTATCTAACAACTGTTTATGCCGTCTATCGGCACGAACTTTTGCACTTGCCGTTAAAAAGAGTTTCAAAGGTGCTTTTGGAAACACGACCGTTCCCATATCACGACCATCAGCAATTAATCCCGGCATTAATGCAAAGTCTCGCTGTCTTTGCAAAAGGTTCTCTCGCACTTTAGGATGCTTCGCCACAATTGATGCCGCATTACCCGTTGTTTCCGCACGAATCAAACGTGTAACTTCTTCTGCTTCTAGATAGATTTCTAATTGCTGCCCGTTCACTTTAAACGTCAGCGGCAATCCTTCCGCTAATTGTGCCACCTTCGCTTCATCTTCTAAATCGATCTCTTTTTTCATCGCATACACGGCAACCGCGCGATAAATCGCTCCCGAATCTAAGAAGTGCCACCCTAACTTATTCGCCAACTCTAAAGCCAACGTTCCTTTTCCAACACCGCTAGGACCATCTACTGTAATTATATTCTGCATTTCTATTTCCTATCTCAGAGAGCATCATGCTCTTGCAAGCGTTCTAATCCTTTAGAAGCGCTACGAAGATCACTTTATGCTACGCTAATCCTGTAAGTTTCACTCAAATTATTATATAAATAGTGGGTATTTTGATTAAACTATATCGGCTATTCAAGAATTATTTATTATTGATCGCTCAATTGGCTGCCGATCAAAACTAGCAGAATTAGAACAGATAACAGGATAAAGCAATGAAATTAATAATCGCAACTCGTGAAAGTCCATTAGCGCTTTGGCAAGCAAATCACGTCAAAGCTGAGCTTCTCAAACATTTCCCAGAAATGGATGTAGAACTTCTTGGCATGACAACAAAAGGCGATCAAATGCTCTCATCACCGCTTAGTAAAATCGGTGGGAAAGGCTTATTCATTAAAGAGCTTGAAGTCGCCATGCTTGAAGGTCGTGCAGATATTGCCGTTCATTCCATGAAAGATGTGCCAATGTCCTCACAATTGCCGGAAGGTTTCAGTGTTCCTGTTATCTTAAAACGGGAAGATCCCCGCGATGCGTTGATCTCAAAAACCTACGCATCACTTGCTGATTTACCGCAGGGTGCGGTTGTGGGTTCTTGCTCATTAAGACGCCGAGCACAACTTTTAGCCATTCGCCCTGATCTTCAACTTAAAGATCTTCGCGGCAACGTTAATACACGCTTGCAGAAGCTTGAAAATGGCGAATATGATGCCATTATTCTCGCCGCAGCGGGCTTAATTCGTTTAGGATTTGAAAATAAAATCACCGAATATTTAAGTGATGAGATTTCTCTTCCTGCAGTTGGGCAAGGTGCAATCGGCATCGAATGTGTGACTTCAAACGACGAAGTTCGCAAGGTGATTGAAGCACTCAATGATCGTGAAACATCCATTTGTATCACAGCGGAACGAGCTTTTAATGCGAAGCTCAATGGCGGTTGCCAAGCACCTATCGCTGGGTTTGCACAGTTAACAGAAACGGGCTTACGTCTTCGTGGATTAGTCGGCGATTTAGATAATGGCACGATCATTTTTCATGAGGTCCATGGTCAACCTGAAGATGCGGAGAAACTCGGCATTGAATTAGCAGATAATTTACTTTCTAGAGGCGCAAAAGAGATTCTCGCAAAGATTTATGGCTAGACAAAATAACGCTGCTAAGCGTCAAAATATTGGCATTATTGTGACTCGTCCTAAAGGACAGTCACAAAATTTTATTAACCGTCTCAAAAATAGCGGTTATAGTGCTTTTGATCTTCCTGGTATTTCCATCGTGCCGACTCGCTATCAAAATGAGGCGATCGAAACACTCAGCCAAGTAGCGCAATATGATTATTGTCTTTTTACCAGTCCAAACTCGGTGAAATTTGGGAAACGTTTAAAACTCAACTTTAATAATATTAAGGCATTTATCTCTATTGGCTCCGGCACTGAAAATGCCCTTAAACCTTATCTGCGTAATAAAACTATTATCACTGCGCCAAAACCTTATACTTCTGAAGCGCTAGTTGAAACACTGACAAAACAGGGAATGAAAGATCAATCCGTTTTGATTATCAGTGGCGAAGGTGGCCGACGATTATTAGATCAGGCGATCAATGATCTTGGTGGCAAAGGGCTTTATTGCGATGTCTATCGCCGAGAAGCCCCACAAAACTTGGATGTTTCTGCGATTTTAGATTTCAAAAACAGTCATCCATCACACGAGCTATATCTCACGATTTCAAGCCAAGAAGCCTTTAACAACCTTCTACCAACACTCAACAAAAGCGGGATAAAATCCCTCATTAATGGCGTATTTGTTGGTAGCGAACGATTAAAAACCATTGTTGAATCAGCAGGTTTCAACAATATTATTGTCGCCAAGTCTGCTCTTGAAAATGATCTTTGGCAGGCAATTGAAGCACAATTTTCCTCTCAGGCAGTCGTTTCAGACGCCCCTTTAACGATCACATCGGATAATAATAAGGAGCTCTCCATGAGTAAAGAGCAAAACCAAAATGATGTTGCAACCATCAATGATTCTACAAATCAAGAAACAGCAGATACTAAAACAATAGAAAACAACACCGATTCCAATCAACGAGATGAAGCCGCACCATCTCGCCGCTCAAGAAGAAAAAATCGTCAAACAGCCGCCCATAAAACTGACGATCAAAATCTTTCGGAATCCACTTCAGCACAGCAAGAAACTGAAGAAAATACAGAACAATCCATCGTTACTGAATCAGCACCATCGATGGATACAGAAACAACATCCTCGACAGAATCCCACTCGGGCATCGATCAAAATGCAAAGCCTGCAAAATCAGGACAATCTTTAACCTATCTAGCGTTACTCATTGCGCTTGGCGGTTTAGGCCTTGGGGGATTTGCTTACTACAAAGGCGCAATCGAGCAAGAACAACGCTTTACTGGCATTAGTCAGTCTGTAGAAGCTGACAAAAACACGATTAATTCGTTAAAATCGACCATTTCAACACTTGAAAACGAACTGAAAACCTTAAAAGAGACAGCGGATAAAGCCTCTCAAACAACTTCAGGTTCTTTACAAGATCAAGTTGCGCTTGTCGCTAAAAAACAGGAATCATTAAATCAATCTCTCGCTAATTCGGCGAAAGGCTTGCAATCACAGATTGATACCCTGAAAAAAGCACAGCAATCTCTCACCGAAAAAGGCGATAGTATTGATAAAATTGCCACAGTGAGTAATCAAGCTATCACCATTGCGAACAATTTCGATAAGAAACTTGCCGAACAAGAACTGGCACAATCTGTGGTTCTCAATGAAGCGAAAGAGCTCATTAGTACCATCAAAAATATTACCGACTTAGAGATGCTGCGCACTACGGAAGTGGATTACTTATTAAAAGTGGCAATCCAAAAAGTACAGTTTGATAAAGATTACCAAATTGCCGGCCAGCTTCTCTCTTCCGCGCTCGATCGTTTAAATCAAATTAACAGTATTAATTTTAGCGAAACAAAACGACTTCTCGCAGACAATATTGCCGAGTTAAAAACTTTAAAACCGGTAGATCTTGTAACCGTGACGAACAAGCTGGAAAAGGTTGCGGCATTAGTCCAACAAGCACCGCTTAAAGATGATAGCGCACTGATGAATCTAAAGAACGAAATCTTCAATCAAGGCGCACCGGAAGGCGATTCTTGGACTGATAAATTAGTAAGTTCGATGAAGCATCTCATTGTGATTGAAGATAAACGTACTGAAGTACCTGAACTGATGGCAAAAGAAGATCGCTTCTTCCTAAGTCAAAACATTCAATTAGAGCTCACTGCAGCAAAAGTTGCGATTCTCCAAGATCAATATGCGATTTTCGATCACTCTCTCGAAACGGTTCAATCTTGGATTAAAACCTATTTTGATGAAGATAATGCCGATGTACGAGAAGCAATTCAACAGCTGCAATGGTTATTAGATGCCAAATTAGAAGTCACACCGCCAAATATTGAGCGCACTCTCACCGATTTCGAAGCGACACTTCGAGCGTATAAAGGAGCGTAATCATGGGAAAACTGTTTAAAACTATCGGGTGGATTCTTCTGATTCCACTCTTGGCGTTGCTCCTTTTTTTAATCGTTAAGGATGATGCCGGACATGTATTGATTACTGGCACATTCCCGCTTATTGGTCCAAAAACCATTAATACGACCATTATTGGCGGACTATTATTTGCGACGATTGGCATTTTATTCACGTATATCGTCATTCGTATCATCATTACGATTTTAAGAACCCCGAGCATCATGCGCCGTTTCTCGTTAAATCGCCGTGCAAGAATCGCCGACAAGCAATATAGCCAAGCAGAATTAGCGCTATTGGAGAATAAACCAGCCGTTGCCGAAGATCTCTTCTTAACCGCG
>DXHP01000013.1 GCA_019113305.1 Candidatus Ignatzschineria merdigallinarum
GGTATGAGTTCAAAAGAAAAAGGCATGGTCATTGGTACAGGTGCCGGAGCTGCAGCTGGAGCCGCAGTAACCGGTGGAACAGTTTTAGGGACTGGGGCTGGTGCAGCATTAGGTGGATTTATTGGTAATGAGATTGGTAAAGCTTTATAAAAATAAGATTATGATGCAAAGATCGGCATTTACTTTGAAATGAATGAAGAAGAGAATCATTGAATTTTATGCTCTTTTCTTACTTATGTTATGATGAAATTTCTTTCTAACTAATTGTTTTAAGGAGAATAAAGTATGAAAACACTCGTTAAAATATCGGTGATTATCGCATTATTTTCAATCATGACAGCTTGTTCAACTTGGGATGGTATGAGCAAGAGCGAAAAAGGAACGGTGATTGGTACAGGTGCTGGCGCTGTGATCGGTGCGCAAATGTCTGATGGAAAAATATTAGGTACTGCTGGTGGTGCTGTAGCGGGAGGATTAATCGGCGGTCAGGTTGGTAAAGCGCTGTAACAGTTTTATCAGCCATATTTCATCACTAAAAACCTCAAAATATTGATATTTTGAGGTTTTATTTTTTATCAATTGTGGGTCTGAATCATCGATTTTTTTAACATTAATAACTGTCAAATCCCGCTATTTTAATTGAACTCGCGGGGCTTGACGTATGGAATACTCTAATCGATCACTTTAGTCTTTAGGATTTTTATATTGAGTATAGAAATCATTGCCACACATACGTTTAATGAAATCACGATCTACAGTTGTGACAGAAACTGGTCGATCTGTTGCCACATAGATAAATGCTTTTTGCTGATTACCATCTTTATTCCATGCGGTTGGTTTACCATTTTCCCAATAGTTGACATCGAAATTGACACAATAACCTAAAGTTTTAGCTGTTTTTTGATCTTTTACGGTCACAACTTGATTATAAGTGAAGCGATAATCATTATTTTCTTCATCAAGTCCTTTTTTTAACTCTTCATTATAAGCAAAAGGCCGTGAAAGGCGATCAACAGCCGAACCGTATTCTTTATCTAATTTCTTAGCAACAAATTCTTTGTCAGATTTGTTGGCAGGACTATAAACGACACCTTGTGTTGTTTTTTCAATACTGTATTTTTCCCAATCTTTGGATTCTTGGATAAAGGGTTTTGTTCCCTCAAGGATATTTGTGAACTGATTGATGGCATCTAATAAACCGCCATCACCACCATTTGTGGTGGTGCAGCCGGTGATTACCAACGTTGATAGTAAGCTTATAGATAAAAGACCTTTTTTCATGGTTTCCCCTAGGAATGTCGATCAAAATTGACTTATAAGATAATAAAGCAATAAAATTATTTAAATATTATTAAAATAATATATACGCTTTAGCCGAAAAAACAAAGGATCTTTACTAGTCAGCACCTTTTAAAATAGTCATTAAGATTTCCTGCGAATTTCCCAACGTTTTTTAGCAAGTAATCGCATATCAGGAACAATATCTGTTTCATCGACAATTTCTTCACCGATAATCTTCTCTAAAATATCTTCAAGAGTAATGATACCGAGCCAGCTTCCATATTCATCATAAATAAAAGCAAGATGTTGTTTCTCATCTAAAAGTTTACGAAATGCACTTTTAGCACTAATAGAATCAGGCAATACTAATGGTGGTTTTTCGGCAAATTCTAGTAACGAGTCATGACTATTAATAAGATCGACTAAATCATGGCGGAAAAATACGCCGAGTGGATTTTCATCATCATCTAATATGGGATAACGAGAAAATTGGTTTTGATCAATTAAATTTTTTAATTCTTCGATAGTTATCGTTGGCTTAATAGATGCGGTGACAACGCGTGGTGTCATAATAGTTGTTAAATCGACTTCATCAAGATCCAAAATATTAGAGATTACTTGTTGTTCTTTAGGTTCGATGGCTTTCAGCTCTTTGGCGAGTCCTGCCAATGATTTAATTTCTTGTCTAAAATTCGCATCATCTTTGCTATTACCAATGAGCCGCATGATTAAGTCAGACATCCAGATAAAGGGTGCGAGCAAGATGATCATGGGATTTAAAATGGTCGGTAAAATGGGACTTAATCTGCGCCAATATTTTGCTCCTAATACTTTTGGAATAATTTCTGAGAGAATTAGAATTAAAATAGTCATTACGGCAGATGCAATTCCTAGATAAGCACTTCCATAAAGATGCGTGACTTGCGCCCCAACACCAGCTGCTCCCACGGTATGAGCAATAGTATTTAACGTTAAAATAGCCGCCAGCGGACGATCAATTTTATCTCGAAGCTTTTTTAGCTTTGGATAGAGCGTTGGATTATCGATCTTTTGTTGGGAGATAAAACTGGGCGTTAAAGAGAGAAGCACCGCTTCCAAAATCGAACAGATAAAAGAAACTGAAATGGAAACAACGACAATAAGCAGAAGAAGGAGCATTGATATCTCTATGTTATTAAGGAAAAATTATTATAACGAATTTTTAAAAATAGCTATCAATAAATATTGATTTTTTTGAGGATTTTGACATTTTTTATGCATAAATGATCCTTCATCAAAATTGAAGTATAAAAAAGGCTTTAGAAATAGTTATCTAAAGCCTTTTAAATATTTAATAATGATCGATAATTTTAATAAATTATGCGCTTTTTTGAGCGCTAAATCTTAAGAGTAGATATCCTAAAACACCTGAAATAAGAGAACCTAAGAAGACGCCGATTTTACTGAGATCTTGGAATTCAGGACTCGTGAAGGCAAGCATGCTAATGAATAAACTCATGGTAAAACCAATTCCGCAAAGAAGTGCAATACCATAAACTTGTAGCCATGATGCGCCGGTAGGGCGTTTGAAAATCCCTAGTTTTTCACCGATAAATACCATGCCAAATACGCCAATTTGTTTACCGAAGAATAGACCAAAGGCGACACCTAATACAATTGGGTGAGTCAACATTGATAATTCAAGTCCAGCAAATGAGACACCGGCATTGGCTAAACCAAATAGGGGGATGATCAAGAAACTCACCCAGTTACTTAATCCATGTTCCCAAGAAATAAGAGGGGTTTCGCCTTTGTGATTCGCTTTAACGTTATTTAAAGGGATTGTCATAGCTAATACAACGCCGGCAAGTGTTGCATGAATCCCTGATTGTAATACTAAAAACCAAAGGATAATGCCGACAACGATATAGCAAAATGCGTTCGTAATACCTCTGATATTTAAGAATATTAAAACTAACAATGCTCCTAAAGCACCTAAAAGGTAGAGCAGATTAAGTTCACTACTATAAAAAATAGCGATAATTAAGATTGCCGCAAGATCGTCAATAATAGCTAAAGCTGTTAAGAAGATCTTCAGCGACAATGGGACACGACTACCTAATAACGCAACAATCCCAAGTGCAAAAGCGATATCCGTTGCCGTTGGAATAGCCCAACCACTAATTGCTGTAGGATTATCTTTATTGAGTATAAAATAGATAACAGCAGGAACTGCAAGACCTGCAAAAGCGGCAAGTCCAGGAAGGATTCTCTGAGAATTGGTTGCTAATTCTCCATTAATAAATTCACGTTTAAGTTCTAAACCGACGTAAAGAAAGAATATTGCCATTAAAGCATCATTGATCCAATGTAAAATACTTAATCCGGCAATATAACTACTTAAAATAGTAAAATATTGTTCTGATAATGGGCTATTTGCTATGATTAAACCAAGGATAGCTGACAGCATTAAAATAATGCCGCCGGCAGTTGGAAGGGTAAAGAAATATTTAATTTTTTGGTACATCTAGGCTCCTAAATTGAGTCAGGTGTCATTTTATCGTGTAATGAATTGTTCGGTTAAGCCCGCAGTGTACTAAAAAAATTATTTGAGCAAAATCAAAATTTTACGAATTATTGCATAAATCTTACTCAATAAAGATGAGGCTAAGTTAGTAACAGTTACTTAAATTCAATATTAGTAAGTTATTTTGATCGCCATATTCAGGACATTCAAATGAAAGTATTGATGCTGGATAGAACATTGACAGTATTTCATATAAAATCAATATTCTTTGCATAGAGCTAAACCATGCCTTTTTATATCTTGAATTTAATTATTGTCTTTTGTTGCATTATTCACGTTTTTAAAACTGGGCAGGATCGTTATTGGATCTATATTGTCATTATTTTGCCGGTGATTGGCTTTTTAGCATATTTAGCGGTAATTATTCTCCCTAGCTTGATGAATACAAGACGGGGACACAAAGTCACACACAAGATTAAGAAAAT
Organism: Candidatus Ignatzschineria merdigallinarum; assembly: GCA_019113305.1. GTDB lineage: Bacteria > Pseudomonadota > Gammaproteobacteria > Cardiobacteriales > Wohlfahrtiimonadaceae > Ignatzschineria > Ignatzschineria merdigallinarum. The sequence continues at coordinate 4,273 of DXHP01000013.1, forward strand.
GCTCAATCCACAAGCTGAATTGAAATCGGCGAGAAAAGCGTATGAAATTGTGCAAACTTATAGTAATCAAAAACGATTAGGTGATGCATTATTTGCGGTTCAAGAGTATTCGCAAGCATTATCAATGTATCGAGGCATTTTGACGGGCTTATATCGCACCGATCCCGATCTATTGTTACAGATTGCAAAATGCCAATTACATTTAGGGGATGCGGTAAGCTGCTTAGACTCTCTGTCAATCCTCAAAATCCATAATCCTCATTTTCATACCCCAGATGGACATCTTTATTACGCCAAAGCGCTCTCACTTCAAGGAAAATTGTTGGAATCTCGTCATGAATTTGATGCATTGATTCAATATTACCCAGGATTTGAGGCGAAAGTCTCTTATGCCGAAGCTTTAATTTCTTGGAATGATTTAGAGTCGGCAAAAGTGCTTTTACAATCTCTTAATAAAGAAGTAAAACGATCAGAACGTCATGTTAGAGAACTCAATGTAGAGAGTATTTCACGAATGAAGAAATTATTGGCGGAGCAACATTGGTCATAATGATTCTTTGTGTGATAGTGGCGTGTGATCTAAAGCATATACGCCATATTCATCATTAACAGCAAGAACGATAATAGCTGCCGTTGTTTGATAGCAGCTATCGGCGCTCCATTGAGAGGGTGTAAACCAAGATCCTGTTTGATCTTCATATCGTGATGTCATGCGGCTATTTTCGGAAGGTGTGATTTTTAAAATCCAACCTTGAGGGCAAGATCGAGTTTCTCCCGAAACTTGATAATTCATATCTTTAGCCATTTCCAAGTATAATTTCTCATTAACAATTTCCATTGCTGCCGCAGAAAATCCAATGATATCCATTGTTGTTGAAAATCGGACTTTTGTGATCCCTTGACGAATATCCGCTAACTCTTCGATCGGTAATTTTAAAGGCGTGTCTAAATTTACCCAAGAATCTTGGGGAATGATGATTTCCCCAAACGAAAGTGGGGATTCTAACTGTATATAACGTCTTTTTTCGGCTTCTAAACGAGATTTTTCGATAAAGATATTATCAATTTTTACCCATATCAAGCTCCAAACTAGCATGACTCCTGGCGCAATCGTGATGACCATTGAGGTATTGAGTAACAGTAAGGTCATCTTTGATTTTGGAGAGTTTCTAAGATATCGGCGACGATAGATCCATAATCCGATGAAGATCATCAATCCGATTAAAGCGACCAAGATGATGATGATAAAACCACCGGCGACTACAGCTGCTCCCATTTTCAGTATCCTTTAAAATATTTTAAATCCCATAATAGGTATTTAGCTGTTTAATAGTTGATGAATATATTCAGGAACAATGGTTCCAGCTGGACCTAAATACGATTCATCGAATAGTGTACTGCCTTTTGTCGGATCAAGATTTAATTCTACAGTGTGCGCACCACTATTTTTTGCCATTTCGACAAATCCGGCTGCTGGATAAACATTGCCAGATGTACCGATTGAGATAAAAAGATCGGCATCGACTAAGTGTTGATAGATACGTTCCATCTCAAAAGGCATCTCCCCAAACCAGACGATATGCGGGCGTAATATTTGTGGTTGAGTGCAACATTGACAGAGTGAGTCACGATGAATATCTTCTCGCCACTCATAAACCTTGCCTGTCTCGACACAACGAACTTTAAGTAGCTCGCCATGCATGTGAATCACTCTTTGAGATCCTGCTTGTTCGTGTAAATTATCCACATTTTGTGTTACCAGTAAGAAATGATCTTGTAAATGTTTTTCCAGCTTTACGAGGGCAAGATGTGCTGGGTTTGGCATCACTTCCGGTGTTTGTAGTTGCCGGCGTCGTTCATTGTAAAAACGTTGAACAAGATTAGGATTTTTCAGAAATCCTTCTGGCGTTGCGACATCTTCAATTCGATGATTCTCCCATAATCCATCTGCTGCACGAAAGGTGCGAATGCCAGATTCTGCAGAAATTCCGGCACCGGTTAAAATAACAACTTTAGGTTTAGTCATGATGAATCCTCTCGAATGTCATAATTGCTCATGAATTATTTAAGAAATATCACTTTAGCAACTATTCTATTTTCTAGTACTATTAAGTTCGTCATAGAGGTTTATGCTGATGCTAAACGTAAAATAATCGTGCCACTAACAATCAAGAATGCTGAAGTGATTCGAATCCCATTGGTTGGCTCTTTTAAAATGAAGATCGCGATCATAATGACAAAAAAGATAGAGGTTTCTCGTAATGCGGAAACGAGATAGATCGGTGCATGTTGCATCGTCCATAGGATAATGCCATAACTTAAGGAGGAACCAACTGCGGCAATAACTCCGGATTTCCAATGTTTTGAGATGTAAGGAATAAAGCGTTGATGGCGATATTTGAATGCCCACAGTGCAATCATTAATGTTGAAATAAAGAATAGCCAAATGGAGTAGCTAATAGCATCTTCTGATGTTCTAACACCTAAAGCATCATTAATGGTGTAGACGGCGATGACACTAGCATTAGCAAGCGACATGAAGATGCCGGTAATGGTTGCAGTTTTAAAACTACTATATCCAAGCCACAGAATTCCCCCGACAATCAGTAATATTCCTAGCCAGCTTAGAGGCGGAATAATTTCACCCCAAATCAGTCTTGATAAGAGTGCCACAAGTAGTGGCGCGGTTCCTCGCATAATCGGATAGCTCAAGCCGATGTCAGTGATCTTGTAAGTTTGCGCCAATAAAATGTAATAAATAATTTGGAGCAGAACTGACATGATGAAATAAGGCAATGCCGCGTGATTGGGAAAAGTGACAAAGGGCAGAAGCAGGAGCATAATGCCGGCGGTCATTAAGGATAATGTTGCCGTTGACATAAATTTGTCGTCACTGCCTTTAATAAGGCTATTCCATCCAGCATGAATGATCGCGGCGATCATAATTAATATAAAAATAGAGAGCGTCATTTTAAAATCTTTAATAAAGATAAGGGGAAGGAGATATATGAAACTGTGATCCAGAAACATAAAGCTGCATATTAAAGTCACAATATCTCAAGATGATCTCTAGATAAAAATATATCTTTGGAAGATTTGAATCATTGAATGAATAAACTATTTAAATAGTGTTAGAACCCCCAATATTGCGAGAAATAGAGTCGTGAATCTCCCTTAATCTCTGGCAAAATTCATGTTAGTATCAGTAATATTATAAAAATGAATAAAGACCTATTTTATGAAAGATCCTATTAAAATTGTCAGTTTTGCAGAACGTTCAGATTTACTGCCAGCAATTGATGAGATGATTATGCAACATTGGCCAAAATTTATGTTGCAGACATCCGTTGATGATAGTTATTGGGAACGCTTATATAAAAAGCCCTTTGCCGAGTATCAGTTTGTCGCAATTACCGGCGAAGGAGATGAAGAAAAAGTGATTGGTTTAATTAATTCAGTGGCACTACCATGGAAAGGATCACTACAAGAATTACCTGATCGCGGTTGGGATGAGATCTTCACGCTTGCTATGGATAGTGATTTAGAAGAGTTACCTTGTGATCTGATTTCTGCGCTTTCAGTGACGGTATCTAAGGAATATCGGGGTTATAAAATTCCACAACTTTTGATTAGTCACTTGAAAAAATATGCCAAGAGTCAGAATTATCTCGGCATTGTTGTGCCTGTGCGCCCGACGATGAAACATATCTATCCGATTCAATATTTCCGAGATTATATTACATGGAAGAATGAGCGAGGAGAGCCCTTTGATCCTTGGATCAGAACACATTGGCGCTTAGGCGCAAAGTTTGTCAAAATTGCACCAGAATCAATGCGTATTACTGGAACGATTGCAAATTGGGAATTATGGACCGGTTTAAAATTTCCTCAAAATGGTAAATATGCCATTAGCTCCGGATTAGTTCCTTTAAAGATTGATGTTGCAAAAAATATTGGCGAATATGTGGAACCAAATCTCTGGATGTTTCATCCAGTTAAATAAAACACTCAAAGTATTTATTAGATATGAAAAAAGCGATCTATCAATGATCGCTTTTTCTATCCATCAAAATAGATAACTTATACAGAAATGTGTCCTCTATTTATTTCACTCTAAATATTCGAAACATTAATGATTAAGTCATGATTTCCTTGTTGATAAAGTGAGTTTTATTCAGAGCGCTGAAAACAATATGAATGATGACTAATGGCTTGCCCAATGAATGTTACTTTATTTAAAGTTAAAGCTTTTAATGCGTGGTTGTTCTCTGGGAAAAGCGGAATTCCGGAGCCTAATAATGTAGGAATAATGAAGAGTTCTAAACGATCCAGTAATCCATTGTAAATGGCATCACTAATGAGCTTTCCACCACCTAGAAACCAACAATTTTCATTATCTTTAAGCGCTAGATGCGCCATAAGAGATTGTAAATCATCATGCCAAAAATGAATGCTTTCGTGTGGTGTTGGTAAAGATTTATCTTGTGTAATTACCCAAGTCGATTGAGCAGGATACGGCCAATCCATACCAAATCCTAAAATAGCTTCATAAGAACCTCGACCCATAATAATGACATCAATGGTTTCAATGAAATCATCATAACCTGTATCAATATGCCCAAAATTATCTAAGAAGCCAACATTGCCGGCATTATCTGCAATGTAGCCATCAATTGTGATAGCGATATATCCAATGTTCATATTTTTCCTGAAATAAGGTTTTTGAATTTGATAGTAAGAATATTTCATTCAAAGTTATATTTAAAGGTTTTAATGTTGTCTTTCATTAAGTATTAAGATTCTCCTAAAATAGATTTGATACAAAAAGAGGGGGAAGATAGTATTATTTTTAGATCAGCAAAGAAAGATTCAGAGAATAGGAGGTAGGATGTCTATGAAGAAAGCAGTGGATTTAGCCCTTTTAAGATAATTTTTTCATTTTTTTAAAAGGGTTATTCAATGATATACAAAAAAATTAATATGACAACTTGGAATCGCCGAGAACATTATGCTGCGTTCAGTGCAATGTCGTGTTCATTTAGCATTACTGTAGATATCGAGGTTTCCAATGTTTTACAGGTTTTAAAAAAACAGGGTTATAAATTTTATCCTAGCATGATTTATTTGCTTACTAATGCCGTGAATCAAGTGCCGGCATTTAAAATGGGGATGAAAGAGGGTGAGTTAATAGAGTGGAATCGTATTCATCCTTCTTATACGATTTTTCATCCAGAGAGTGAGACTTTTTCATCGCTCTGGACTGAATATCATGCAGATATTTCACAATTTATGATGAATTACAATCTGGATTATCAGCGATATCAGAGGGATTTAGCATTTTCCCCAAAACCTAATATGCCGAGAAATATCTTTCATATTTCTTGTTTGCCGTGGATGAGTTTTACGGGATTTAATCTGAATGTTCCAAAGGTGGAAGATTATTTTTCGCCGATTATTACTTTTGGAAAATATCGTATAGATTCTGATAAAACCTATCTGCCTGTTGCCATTCAAGTACATCATGCGGTATGTGATGGTTTTCATGTTGCAAAATTTGTCGAGGCTTTGCAGCAACTTTGCGATGAGTTTTCTTAACATCGCAAGAATCAGATTTTTCTTGGTAGTTTTATCTGTTACGATGCCATCAATAATAGAATGTAAATCCCATTTTTGGGAAATAACCAATAAGAGTCAATATGATAAATCATGATCATTATGCAAAAATTGCGAAGGCGATAGAGTACATTCAAGCGAACTTTAAAACACAGCCTTCGCTCAATGAGATTGCGGCACATGTTCATTTAAGTCCAACGCATTTTCAGCGAGTATTTACAGAATGGGCGGGCATTAGCCCGAAGAAATTTTTGCAATATTTGAGCTTAGAACATGCGAAATCAATCCTTAAAAGTGATGCTACAAATCAAATTTTTGAAGCGACATTTGAAACAGGATTATCAAGCACGAGCCGACTGCATGATCTTTTTATTAAAATTGAAGGCATGTCGCCGGCAGAATATCGTGATGGTGGAAGAAATCTTCTTATCCGTTATACTTTTGCTCAAACCTTATTTGGCTCTGTATTAATGGCTGCTACTAATAAAGGAATCTGTCATATTGCATTTATCAGTGATAGATTGCCGGCATTACAATATCTGCAAGCGCAATTTCCTAATGCGACTTATTTGGAAGAGATAGATTCATTACAAAGTGCGGCATTAAGTATATTACAGAGCATGCCGGAGCAACTGCCGGCAATTAAACTCCATCTAAAAGGAACCGATTTTCAATTGAAAGTGTGGGAGAGTTTACTAAAAATCCCATTAGGTTCTGTCACAACCTATCGTGCGATTGCAGAGCGAGTGGGTAATGAAAATGCTTCTCGAGCTGTTGGTTCTGCTATTGGAAAAAATCCAATTGCCTTTTTAATTCCTTGTCATCGAGTGATTCAAACATCTGGTAATCTCGGCGGTTATATGTGGGGATTAACACGAAAAAGTGCCATCCTTGGTTGGGAAAGTGCCCAATGTGAGATTGATAGGAGCAAACATGCCATTATTCAAAACTGAAGCAGATCCTACATTCAACTTATTACCTTATGATGGAACGGTGCAATATTATGGCGAGATTTTTGATCCAGATATTGCCGATGAATATTATCAATATCTACTTCATTCTATTGCTTGGCAGCATGATGAAGCGATGATTTTCGGTAAAAAAATCACCACAAAACGCAAAGTGGCTTGGTATGGTGATCGCGCATATTCTTATACTTATTCTAAAATTACCAAACATGCATTACCTTGGACTGATGAATTGTTGTCGATTAAAGCGATTGTTGAAGCAAAGACAAAAGAGCGTTTTAATTCCTGTTTGCTCAATCTCTATCATAATGGCAGCGAAGGCATGGCTTGGCACAGCGATGGAGAAGTAGATCTTAAAAAAGATGGCGCTATTGCTTCTGTAAGTTTTGGGGCAGAGCGCCGTTTTCTCTTTAAACACAAACGCAGTGAAAAGATCATCGAAACCATTTTGCCGCATGGATCGTTATTAGTGATGAAAGATGAAACGCAAAGCCATTGGCTTCATCATCTTCCGAATATGGCTCGTGTTAAAACTCCGAGAATTAATTTAACTTTTCGGTCGATTGAATGATCGTTATAAACATTATAAAAAAAGCGCAGCCCTTAATGAGTTACGCAAACAGTATGTATCAAGGAAATAGGCAAATTTCTATGATACTTTTGGGACTTCTCTGGTATTTCCTAAACTTGCTTCTACTTTAGCTGCCATTTGTAATAATTGACGATCTTCGGCAGTTCTTGCTAAAAGTTGGATTGATAACGGCATATATTCGCGATCTAATCCCGAAGGAATTGTGATTGCTGGGCAATCAATAAAATTTGCTGGACGCAAAAATGCGCCTAAGCCGCTATGAACTAAATCATCAAAATCTAACTCTTGTGCAGATTGATCCATTGCTGGCATTAATAACACCGCATTCTCAGGGAATTGCTCTTGGAATAAGCTTTGACATTCTGCACGATAATCTAAAGCTTCTTGATATTGTGATTCTGTAATTTCTTTACCATTTAAAATACGATTACGAACGGTTAACCACAGATCTGCCGTTGGGTCTTCGGCAATTTCGCCAAAAATTTCATACGCTTCATGCGCTAAAATCATCGAGTTATAATCTCCCAGTGATTTAAAATATTCCACATCGTGAGGCTGCCACTCAATTAACGTATAACCATCCATTTGTAACTGCTTTAGCGTTTGTTGCCAATAGAATGCATAATCCTCATTAACAGCCATCGGCCATGCGGCTTCTGCTAAATAGTAGAGTTTTTTAGAAGCAATTGGGAGTTGATGATTCAGGAGAAATTGACGTTGCGCTGTTAATCCTAATTTAGATAACGTTAATGGATCATGAATATCTGGAAAGGTTAGAAGTTCCGTCATGATTTCAGAATCTTTAACCGTTCTAGAAATAACCCCAACAACATCTAATGTTGGTGAGAGTGCCATGGCATTCGCCCTTGAAATCATACCGCTACTTGGTTTGAAACCCACATTATAGGTATGTGCTGCTGGTGCGCGAACTGAGCCGCCGGTATCGCCGCCGAGGGCAATAGGGCAAAGACCTAATGCGAGTGCAACGCCGGCACCGGCAGAAGAACCCCCTGGCGATCTTAGAGAATCTAAACACCAAGGATTATGCGCAGTCCCCATTGTCGGATTTTGTCCGGCTAGGCCAAAGGCAAACTCGGTCATGGCTGTTTTTCCGAGAATAGGCATTCCGAGCGCAATTAGACGATCGACTACCTGACTATTGACCTGACTAATGCAGCCTAATCGCGCTTTTGAACCATAATGCGCCACAGAACCTTCCCATTGAAAATGTTCTTTAATACTCACGGGAACGCCATGAAATGGACTTAAAATAATGCCAGCATTGAATAGACGATCTGCATTTTCTGCCATTACTAATGCTTTCTCAGAAAATACTGTGGTAAATGCAGAGAAGTCAGGATTATATTTTTGAATTCTATCGAGAAAGTGTTCTGTTAATGCCACAGATGTTACTTCTCGTTTTTGAATTTTTCCTGCTAATTCCTGAGCACTGAGGTCGTGAAGAGGCGTATTATTATTCATTATCATGTCCTATATTTGAATGATGGTTTATTGGAGTTCGCTTCCTGCTGTTTCCGGCATTTTAATAAAGGTAATTAAAGAGATTAAGGCGGCAACTAACACAATAAAATAGAAGATTGTTTCCATGTGAATACTCTGTAACCATGTTAAGAGATAGGGCGTTGTGCCGCCTAATATCGCAACCATTAAGTTGTAAGGCGTGCCAATACCAACCGCTCTAATATTACTAGGGAACTGCTCTGCCATAATTGCCGGCGCAATAGATGAATACATTGCGTAAAGTGTTAAACCAAACATTTCAATTAAAAGAAGTGTGACAAATGAATCATTCACAAACTGCATGACAAAGTAGAAGAACAATAAGTTACCTAAGGCGAATGTAATGAGTTGTGGTTTTCGGCCAATCTTGTCGGAAAGATAACCAAAGAAGGGCTGCATCAACATATAGAAAATAATGGCAACCGTATTTGCCCCAAAAGCAATCTTAGGATCAGCGCCACCATGACGAATTGCATAGGTGGGAAGATAAGCCATAAAGACATAAAAAGCATAGGTTGAAAGGGTAGAGAAACCGATGATTCTTAAGGTTTCAATCGGGTAATCACGAA
>DXHP01000115.1 GCA_019113305.1 Candidatus Ignatzschineria merdigallinarum
AATGTTAGAAATAACGTCTGCTACGGGGCTTAAATCCAGCAATACTCTGTTCCCAGAGTTTTTCTGTATTTTGACCCACATTTCCCATGCCGCTGAGGTCAAATTCAAGGTAAATACGCCATTGCTTATTACTGTCATGAACATTGTTACGATAGTAACGTGCAGCAACACGCGTAGTAACACAGCAATCACCATATTCTACGCCGATCTGGCTATCTACCATTTTGGATTCACTAAACGCATAGTTATAGCGACCGGCAATAGCCCAACGATTATCCAGTTGCCAGAAGAATGAGGCATCAATTTGATCAATTTCAGTACTGTTTTTAGGATCTTCATTCTCAAGACCGCGATTAAAACGATAGCCAAGATTAAACATTTTACGTTCACTAGGGCGATAATTAAGATCAAAGGTTGCGCGAGTTGTTTTATCTGTTGTGGGTGACCATTCAATACTACTACCAATACGCAGATTTTCCATAATCTCAATGCCTGTTTGCGCAAAGAGAGAAGAGCGGCGGATTTTATCATGATCCGTATTAAGATCATCCCCTGCCGTAATTCGAGGATTTGTAATATATTGCGTTTGTCCTACTGAAAGATGAAACTTTTCTTCGCCGGTAGATTCGTTGAAAATACGCGTTGTAAATGCTGTCGTTAGTTGATTAGCATTCGATTGTCGATCTGCACCATAAAAATCATTATAGTTAAAAAGATTGTAGTAACTAGAAGTGACCGCAGAAGTATCAAAGATAGGAATATGGCTTTGACTTCTAAAAGGTGCATAGAGATAGAATAGTCGCGGCTCAATTGTTTGTACATAATCGCCACCGCCAAAGAGTTTCTCAAAGTTGATATTTTTCTCTAAGAATAATCCGGCGTCTAAACTCAAAATCGGTAAGGATCGAGAAAAATGATCTCGTTTACCGTTTCTATCAATATGATGACGATAGGAAAGATCATATTGCGTGAAGCGAAAACGTGCTGTGGGTTCGATAAAACTCCAAGAGTTTTCAAAACGATAGCTAATGCTCGGCATAATATCGATTCTTGTCGCATTATGCGGGCGACTTTCACTTAAAGTTTGTTGGTCATCTTTGGCATAGAAATGCACAAATTCAGATTCGATACCAAAATTGAAACCCTTTAGATTCCATTCTCCGCTAAAAAGGAGCTGTGGCAATCTACCGTAAGGGTTTTCTGTAACAATTTCGCGATCAGTCACGATGAAATCTTGAAAGCGCAATTTAGCTGCCCAGTTTGGGGTGCGATAATCTAAAACGGCGTGACGCTCTAATGTTGTTTCATCTAATAATCCCGTTTGATCATCAATATCTTTTAAATAATCTTCATCAGAGACATTTTGAAAAAGGATGTCTCCCGTGAGATTTTTATTAAAATTGAGCGTTTGCTGACCTTGAATAATCCACCGTTTTTTATGATCATAACGGCGATCTTTCGTGATATAGGTTCCAGAAAGCGTTAAATATTGCCATTCATTTAAGTAACGAAAATTACCTTTAAGTGCAGGGCCTCTTTTTAAGATCATTCCCGGCGCTAAAATGGCATCCATATTGGGTGCGATATTAAAATAATAGGGAATAAAAAGATTGAGTCCACTACTTTTACTCACAGAAATTTCAGGAAAGAGCAAACCGCTATGACGTTTACCATCAATGGGGAACGAGAGATAGGGCGCATATAATACCGGCATTCCTAAAACATCAAATGTTGCGTTATACGCTTCTGCTCGCCCTGTTTCATGATTAATATCTAAATCTTTAGCACGAACTTTCCAGATTTCGTTATCGACCGCACACGTTGAATAGGTAGCATCTTTCAGTAATGTATTTTGTAAGTTACCACGATGATCAATTTGTGATGCGCGACCTTGAATATTGGGTTCTGCTTTCAAATAATAGCTGGCGTTAGAAAGATGTGTTTCATTCTTAGGAAGCAGATGTACGATTTTACTGCCGACTAATACAGCGCTCGGTGTTGCATAACGAACATCTTCCCCGGAAGATTTGACGATCTGATGTACGCGATCAATGGTAAAGCTATTGCTGCTAATACGGTCGTTACCATAAAGGATTTCAGCATTACCATCGAGCTTGCCTTCTTGGTCTGTAAGATATCCGCTATCGGCGTTAACAATCATTTGTTCGCGTGAATTGTTTGATTCCGGCATCAAATATTGTGCAAGTGGGGAGATTTGGCATGCCATTGGCTGGGCTAATCCGATTGACGGAAGCGCTAATAGAACGGCAATTGCCAGTTTAGAATGTACAATTTTTTTCTGGGGCACAGCGGCGATGCTCACTAAAGGATTCTAAAATTGAGAATCAAGAGATATTAGATATTGAATGGGGAGTAGAATCGCATTTTTTACGCGAAATTTCAATCGAATTGCTCGCTAATTTTCATGCAAAGATGGTACAATCAAGCCGATACAGCAAATCTTTATGAAGATTGCTTTTTTACATTGTTAAATTTAATAACCCTAGGAGTTTATTGAATGAATAATTATTATCAAACCGAAACCTATGGTGGTGTTGAAAGACAAGGGATGCACAAAGTGCTTCGTCAAGCATATACGCTTGTTGCATTGTCTTTAATCCCAACAATTATTGGTGCATTTATTTCTGTTCAGACAAACCTTGTGTTGAACTTAATGGTTTCTAGTCCAATTATGTTCTTCATCGGTTTTATGGTGGCATTTTATGGTCTGTCATTTGCAATTGAGGCGAATAAAACGTCTGTTGTAGGTTTAGTCCTGATGTTTGTTTTTACATTCTTGATGGGAATGATGCTAGGTCCACTTTTAACAATGGCTCTTAGAACTGCGCAAGGCTGGCAGTATATTGGCATTGCAGCTGGTGGAACAGCGGGGTTATTCTTGGTATTAGCAATCTTAGGTGGCGATAAGACGAAAGATTTCTCCCCAATTGGAAAATATGTGGGCGCAGTTGGGATTGTGATGATCGCAACAATTGCTTTAAACTTCCTTTTCCTTAAAATGCCGATGATTAACTTAATTCTTTCAATGTTAATTATCCCATTCTCAGGTGCAATCATCTTATGGCGTATCAATAGCGTTGTAAGAGGTGGTGAAGATAACTACATTAGCGTTGCGTTAGATATTTACATCTCGCTTTACAATATTTTCTCAAGCTTACTTCGTCTAATTCTTGCAAGTAATGACTAATTAAAAAGAGTTGAAAGCATAAAATTAGCAGTAATAATTAAGAGGGCGCTTTGATCTAAAGCGCCTTTTCTTTTGAGTTGCGTTAGAATAGCGATATTTAGTCAACGATTAAAGAGAAGAATAATGGTCAACCGTCATCAGAAAGAACAGATTTTAAAGCATTTAGAGCAGCATTATATTTCGCCGCTCACACAGTTTTATGTCGAAACAGAAGTGCTAAAAAGAATCATGTTAGGTCGACCATTTCGTGTCCAAATTGGTGTTCCTGATAGTTGGCGGTTTTCGAGATTTTATCAGACAGTAAAGCACCTATCGCAAGAAGCGGCATTAGAGCGTTTGTGGTTATTTGATAGTTATTTAACGAATAGTAAAAGCGCGGTATTTTCTCATGATAAAACGTTAGTGTTAGGAGATTCGTTTCCTTATTTTGAATGGACGCAGATAGAAGGAAAGACTGCTGGATTGAATCAGTTGTTGGGGGCTGCTCGTCTTTTTTATTTTTATAAAGGGAATGAAGAGATCTTAATGCAGTTTTTTGAGTTTGTTCAAACACACTCTTTATCATCTTCAGTTGTCATTGTCGGCGCTCTATCAGAAACTGCCTTAGAGCTGGCAGCGCAGCAAGATTTATTAAATATTACCGATATTAATAAACCATTTTTAGAGAGTATTGCCAAGGGGCGTAGCTTTACAAATCTCTTCAGCCAGTCATTTGATATTTTATTAATGGATGCGAAAGGGCGTTACGTGAAGGGGTTTTCAAGAGTCGAATTTGTTCGGCAAATTGATCATATTAAAGAGACATATCTAGACTAATTCCTCCTACATTTTAAGATTGTTTTTGTTGATAAAAACCTCGATCGGCCGTGATAACTGCTTCGAGCTCTAATAGCATGAGATCTGTGGTGATCGTTGACGCATCTTGTTGTAATAACTCTACCAATTGATTAATTGATTTGGGCGTTTTAAGGTGTTGGTAAAGGGTATATTGTGGGTGGTCTTGTGCTAATTCTATCGGTTTAAGTGCCTGTTTGGACTTCAATGTGTTTGGTGTTGATATTTGCGTTCTAGGACTTCTGATTGCCGGCGTTTGTTGCTCTGCGATCGCTTCTTTTTTGAAAAGATCGGCTTGTAATGTGCTATCTGAGGTTTCAATCCAGCCAGATAATGCTGTTCGAATATCAATGGTTGATTCAACAAGCACTGCACCTTCGCGAATCAGTTGATGGCAGCCTCGAGATTGAGGTTGGTGAATAGAGCCTGGAATAGTGAAGACTTCTCGGTTTTCTTCCATGCTTAATCTAGCAGTGATGAGAGAGCCTGATTTTAAGGTGGCTTCAATGACTAAAGTTCCCAATGATAGACCGGCAATAATTCGATTTCTACGAGGAAAATTCTGCGGTTTTGGCGGCATATATAACGGATATTCGCTTATTAAAGCGCCATGGTTAAGGAGAATTTCTTGGCTCAGTTTGGTATGAGATTTAGGATAGATTTCATTTAAACCAGTTCCTAGAACCGCTATCGTAGGTTTTTGAATATTAACGGCAGCCTGATGTGCGGCTTGATCAACACCTAAAGCTAATCCACTGGTGATCGTTAACCCCGCCGAAGCGAGCTCTGCGGCAAATAACTCACTATTGTAAAGACCTTCAGAAGTGGGTTTGCGAGCACCGACGATTGCAATTTGTGGCGTTAATAATGTCGAAAGATGACCTTTTACAAAGAGAATCATCGGAGGGTCGTGTATTTCCTTTAAAAGCGGCGGATAATTTTCATCTTGAAAGGTTAAAATTGTGTGAGACTCGCAGCTATTCATCCATTTTAGGGCTTGCTCCACTTTATGCTGTTGGTTTTTCTGACGATGAGATAATACTGAAGTGGGGATTCCTGCCGCTTGCCATTGTAAATTGTCCGCTTGTACCGCATTTTGGGCTGAGCCAAAGTATTGAATTAGCTGTTGAAAACGTTTAGCGCCAATGTAAGGCGTATAGTAGAGCGTTAACCAAGAATCGAGCATTGAGAGTTTCCTGCAGTTGTTTCCATGTTATATTGAAAAAGGTTGAGTCACTCTTGAGAGGAGAATGTTCGTTAGGAATAAGAGTATGTGAACGATCTTCGAGTGAGTCAAAAGAATGAATCTTTAAATATATGAGAGGGAGTTTAAGAATGGCGCAATTAGCGGAAACAATTTTCAAAACTGCTTATGAAACACAAGATAAGACAATGGCATTATCAGATGTTAAAACAGATTATATGATGCTGTTTTTCTATCCAAAAGATAATACGCCGGGATGCAGCAATGAAGTACAGGATTTTAATCAGCTATTAGAGGAATTTAAAGCGTGAAATTGTGCAGTAATAGGCGCTTCTCGTGATAGTAAAAATTCGCATATTAAATTTGTTGAAAAATTTGATCTGCAATTTCCGCTGTTATCAGATCCAGAAGAGACTTTATGTAAAGCTTTTGATGTGATTAAAGAAAAAAACATGTTTGGTAAGATTGGCTTTGGGATTGAGCGTAGTACGTTTATTCTCGATAATAGTGGAAAAATTTTGCAAGAGTGGCGAAAAGTGAAAGTACCTGGTCACGCAGAAGAGGTATTAGCAGCGGTAAAGGCACTGTAGAATCGATAATCTTTTTGAGATCATTTATAGCCATTTTGGTTTAAAAAGAGCTTTCATAACTGCTGGTGCGGGATTACTAAAAAGCGTGCAACCATGCTCTCCAGCCTTGCATCGACTTTTAAATAGAATCTTTAATCAGATTATTTAAGCCGATTTCACTGTACAACTGATTTCACGCTATTTAGGCAAGCTGAGAAATTTTAGAATATAAAAGTGATCGCGTATAAAAAAGGATCTTTCATCATGAAAAGATCCTTTTTTTGGGGATACGATTAGTCTTTAATAACTTCGTCGTTAAAGGGAATTAGAAGTGAATTAAAGGAATTGCTTTTAAAGTCACTAAGAAAACGACCATCACTAAAATAAGGCTTGGGAACTCATTAAAGTAGCGATAAAACTTATGACTATGAGTGTTCTTATCTTGTCTAAATACAAGTACATAACGGTAACAGAAATAGTGGTAGATCAAGAGTAGAAAAACGAGTGTCAGTTTAAAATGTAACCAACCCATTTTGAGAAGCGCGGGATTTTTCATAATAAGAATGAATCCGAAGATGATGGTAAGCGCACCGCCGATATTAGTCATGATCATGAGTTTGCGTTCCATGACTTTAAAGGTTTCATTCGTATCTGGGCTCTTGTTCGAAGCATGATAGACAAAAATTCTTGGTAGATAGAACAGTCCAGCAAACCAAGTCACCATAAAAATAATATGTAGTGCTTTATAAACAAGATATGACATTGTGAACCTTTATAGCTATAAAATTGAAGATTCCAGTATATCAGAGAATCGGATAGAAGGTTCTCTTGTGCAATGATCTGATATTAGCGATAATAGCTCGCAAAATATTTTTATTATCTTCAAAGGATTTTTCATGGTTTTTACCATTAAGAGACGTCAAACTAGCCAAGTGATGGTGGGTAATGTCGGCATTGGTTCGGATTATCCGATTCGAGTGCAATCAATGACCAACACAAATACTGAAGATGTTGATGCGACAGTCTCGCAAATTATTGAGCTTGCGGATGCCGGTTCAGAGTTAGTACGAGTAACAGTCAATACGGAAACTGCCGCAAAAGCAGTGCCATTTATTGTGGAAAAGCTCGAAAAGCAAGGTTATACAACGCCGGTTGTTGGTGATTTTCATTTTAATGGTCATCGATTATTACAAGCGGAACCAGAATGCGCAAAATCACTTGCAAAATTACGGATTAATCCCGGTAATGTGGGTCGTGGTGCGCGTAAAGATGAACAGTTTAGTTCGATTATTGAAGAAGCCTTAAAGCATCAAAAACCCGTAAGAATTGGTGTGAACTGGGGCAGCTTAGATCCAGAAGTGCTCAAGCGTTTATTGGATGAAAACCTGAAAAAAGCAGTGCCACTATCCAATGATGAATTGATGTGCGAAGCAATGATTGTATCGGCGCTTGAAAGTATCGCTTTTGCCAAAGAGATTGGCATGACAGATGAAGATATGATTCTTTCTGTAAAGGTGAGTCAGAGTCAGCAGTTAATTAAGGTATATCAAGATATTGCCGGCAAGATTAATCTGCCGCTTCATTTAGGTTTAACAGAAGCGGGAATGGGAATGAAAGGAACGGTTGCATCAAGTGCCGCACTTGCGGTCTTGCTTCAGCAAGGAATTGGCGATACGATTCGTATCTCTTTAACACCGGAACCTAATGCCCCAAGAACAGAAGAAGTGTTAGTGGGGCGAGAAATCTTACAAAGCTTACAAATTCGCGCATTTTCACCAAAAGTTGTGGCATGTCCGGGATGTGGTAGAACGAGTAGCGATGATTTCCAATATTTAGCACAAGAGATTCAATCCTATATTGATAACAATATGCCAATATGGAAAACGCAATACGAAGGCGTTGAAAAAATGGTTGTCGCTGTCATGGGCTGTATTGTCAATGGTCCTGGTGAATCTAAAATGGCGAACATCGGCATCAGTTTGCCAGGAAATGGGGAAAAGCCAGTGGCGCCAGTGTATGTTGATGGTGAGCGCTCCGTGACTTTGAAAGGCGACAATATCGCCAATGAATTTAAACAAATAATCAATGAATATATCGATGGAAAATACAGAAAACAACAATAGGCCGCTTCGTGCGATTCGCTCATTTGTCAAAAGAGAAGGGCGCTTAACAAAAGGACAAGAACGTATTTTAGCGGAAAGTCCTTACTTAATTACGCATGATCAAGTGGATCAACTTTGGAATTTAGATCAACTATTTGGTCGTGAAGGCGCGCCGAGAACATTGGAAATCGGTTTCGGCGATGGTATGTCATTTTCAAATATGGCCGAAGCGGAACCTGCTCGTGATTTTTTAGGGCTGGAAGTACATCGTCCAGGCGTTGGTCGCTTATTACTTGATGTGGAAGAGCGTGATTTAAAGAATATTCGTGCAATTGATTACGATGCCGTACATATTTTAAAAAACTGTATTCCAGATGGAAGTCTAGAATGTGTCCAAGTGTTTTTCCCAGATCCTTGGCATAAGAAGAAACATAATAAGCGCCGTATTATTCAACCAGAATTTGTAGCATTGATTGCTCAAAAACTTCAAAAAGGCGGCAGGCTCTGTTTGGCAACTGATTGGGAACCCTATGCCGAGCATATGATGGAAGTAATGGTTGCAGCGCCAGATTATGAAAATAGCGTTGAGGGATTTGTTGAAAATCCAATACATCGTTTACCAACAAAATTTGAAGCACGCGGGATTCGTTTAGGTCACGGCGTTTGGGATTTAGTGTTTTTAAAAAAGTAAGATGAATCTTCAGGT
>DXHP01000116.1 GCA_019113305.1 Candidatus Ignatzschineria merdigallinarum
CGGATGGTTGGATAAGCTGTAGTGAGCGAATGCCGAACGATAAACAGTATGTTTGGTGTTGGGGTAAGTCTTACGGCTGGACTGAGTGCGATACCTTCGAAGGGTATTACGATTGTTCGAGAAACAAATGGTGGGCAGTTACTGACAATGGGGAAGAACCGGCATCGAAAGTAACCCACTGGATGCCGCTACCGGAGCTGCCGCAGGAGGTGAAGTAATGAACAACTTAATGACAACTAAACAAGTCGCCGACTTCTGCGGCGTTTCAGTATCGACTGTTCTTCGCTGGAACAGCGTAAACAGGAAAACAGGCCAGAAATACAGGCCTGACTTTCCAAATCCTGATATAAAATCCTGCCCAAATAAATGGGCATCGCGCAAGATATACAGGTTTGCGGGAGTTATTGAGTAATGGGTATTAGATCAAATGTGAGCTAATACCCATCTATGGCACAGAGTCACACCTAATCTGAAATCCGCTCTGTGCCAATAAGGACAGTTACCTTAGCACTCACCGTCCCCCTAGTAGTAGTATTTGTAACCGAATAACGACACCACTATTGTGAGGTGATGTATGGAGCAGCCTTTTAAATATCAAGAAAGCTCCCTAATTGCGTACAATCAAACGTTATAATCTGTCATATATAGCATTAAACCATGATAACGTCTCTCTTTCTGTATCGCTTGCAGTGAGCATTTGATAGCTCATTTTACCTGTAGCGAACTTATTAAGTTTCTTCTTCGCTTTGCTTTCATTGAATGGTGTTAATTTGGATACAACGGAAGGAACATCCGTCATATCGTCTATGGTTAGAGTAATACCGAAAACAGCCTGAATGGCATCAGGGTGTAAATAATTCTCCATTTCTCTTTTTTGGGTCATAAATGCTATAGAGCCATCCTTCCTTGCATTTACTGAATTACATTCATTTTCATACTGGGGAGGAACTGCAACATCTCTGTCATAAATATGAACCTCTGGTTTATTTAGAACTTTCAAATAATTGTTATTAACCCAGTCTTTGAGAGTATGCCCCCCCATTGGAATAAAAACTATACGCGGATCATTCATCATGTCTGGAACATTTTGAACACCATAATCAAGATAAACCTTACCGATATTTTTTAAAAAGTTTATATCATTAGGACCTTCAACGCACACAAGAACAGATGCCCTACTGTCGGGGTATACACCTAGATCATTTGCTATATTCTTAAGGACATCATCATCACCATTTTTTACTTCTAAACCATTGTCAAGAGTTCTGGTTATATGGCGTAAAGACTCAGTCGGTATCTTTTCTACGAGTGCTGGTACGTGAGTGGTGATTAATACTTGGCATTTATCTGAACTTGCTAACTCTTGAAAAGCCTCAATAAGGAGTCTCTGATTAGAGGGGTGTTGAGATGTTTCAGGTTCTTCGATAGCATAGATAACACCTTTATCTGGGAATTCACTTTGCAATCTTTCTGCTTCTGCTTTAAAAAAGCTAATCAGGACAAGACGTCTAACGCCACTGCCACGTTTATTTATAGCGATACCTCTATCATCTTCTAGTGTCAGTTTAAAAATATTTTCCCACTTAGGTTCCACCTTAAACTTTGGAACTAATCCAGATGCAAGATTAGGAGATATATCATGCAAATGATTAATTGTGTTATTCGCTACGGAAATTGCGTGTTTTTTTACATTATCTTTAATGGACTCAAGTTGAACATCAATTTTTTGCAATGCTGTTTGTACAGCTGACTTCATAGGGTCTTGTACTTCTGATTCTTCATCAGTGCTAGGTCTATCTGCGCGAAACAGTGCAAAATGAGGGAGTTTATCGTATATTTTATCACAAATTACTTTACCCTCCTCAGCATTTAATTTAACAAAGCTTTCATGAAGTTTCAAATCTCCAATTTTCTTGTAAATCTCTTGCCTTAAACTGACATTACTTCTTTTGTCTGCATCATCCACACCAATAGATTCAGCAATTCTTTTAAGCTCCTCATTTTTTTTAGCGAGTAAAGACTTTGCACTTTTTACTGATGGAGCCATACATTTCGCTTGAATGCTACCATTTCCCTTACCTTTAGTAAAAACCTTATATATCTCTAACTTTTTATCATTATTTAATAAGTATTCTTTTTCAAGATTAGTTATAGATGAAGCATCTAAGACAATAGGTATTTCAACCCCTGAAAAAACACACCCAATTGCTACGTCATCATTATCTAAACTATCAACACATTTATCGGCAGCATCATATTTACATAATTTATGGTCAAAAAACACTCCAAGCGCATCTAGGATAGTTGTTTTTCCAACATCATTACGTCCAACGATTGCAGTTAGTGAATTAATGTCAATACTATGTTCACCGTGATAGCCACGAAAATTCTTTAAAATTAGTTTTTCAAGTCTCATAAAAATCCCACTTCCCCTACACATTTGAATAATTTTTTGAAAATGATTTAAGCTGACCATTTTAGGGTAACTGGAAATTTTTTCTGTGATTGAAGTTGCAAGTACATCCTTTAAAAAAGTTAGTTAATCCAATTCTTTGTTAAGTGGCATTTTCTTCAAAACGACACAAAGAGCAACGAAGTGAGCAATAGATGCTTTTGAGGAAACAGTGAAAAGAACATAAGATCCGCTCTTCAGCTCAAAGCAGACCGTCAGATTTGGTTGCGCTCTGGCTACGCAAACTGTCAACGGGAATCTTAGCTAGTACAAGTAACTATCGATTCAACTCTCTCCCACCATGTCTGGTAGGCTTTACGCTGTTCTTCTAGATAATCGCTCTTATCATAAACTTGCCATACCCCTGGCAGCTTATGACCAAGCATAATTTCTGCGATATGAGGCGCTGTAAGATCAGAAAAATTTGTTCGAGCTGTACGTCTCAAGTCATGAAGAGACCAATGAGGGAATTGATATCCTAAACGCCG